>NZ_JAEQCI010000047.1:0-113973 GCF_020738565.1 Microcoleus sp. PH2017_12_PCY_D_A
TTTCTCAATAAGGCAGAGGAATAAATTCCTCACTACAAACCTGATTACACTTTCTCAATAAGGCAGAGGAATAAATTCCTCACTACAAACCTTATTACACTTTCTCAATAAGGCGAATTTCCGTCATCGGTACTGGGTGGTTTTTGCCCAATTCCCAATTGCTTCTTAGACGATTTTAAGTCTTTCCAAAGCGCCTTAATATCTTTATAGGCTTTCTCGGCGCTAATTTTACCCCCAGTTTCTAGCGAGCAAATATAAGTTATTTTCTGAGCAAATTCCTGCAAATTGGCATTAAAAGCCAAGTTTTCAGGCGTAAAATCACCGTAGTAGCGACTGCGAGGATGTAAAAAATCTTCCCGCTCTTTCATTGCCCCCTCCTAATTCAACTTGTGGTTCTGTCTCTGCTATTAATAGCAGTCTTGGCACTTAGTATCGCCGCGCTAACTTACTTTTATTGTATTCCGCTGCTAACAATTGTGCTTTTTTGCTGTCTACTTCGTCTATTAAGGCAATTTTAACCTTTAATTACCCGTATTTTAACCTTGATTTAACCTAAAAGCACAAAAATTGGGAGATGCCCTGGTTGCATCTCCCTTTAGATAGACTTTACGGTTGTTTCTTAACCTGTTCTGAACCGAAATATTTATTTGCTGCACTCGCAGGCGGTGTGGCCGCAGCCGCACCCGTTGGGGTGGCCGTCAGCGCAAGCAGTGGAACAGTAGTTTTTGCCACTTTTTTCGATGGCTTCACTGAGGCTGACAACGCACAGGCAAGAAGGACAGGCGCATTTCATTTGGGTGACAGTGGTCATTTTACATTCTCTTGGTTTGTTTTGGTATACTAATATATGAGCATGTATTCAGATGTATGTCAAGGGAATGTAAAAGTTTTGTAACAAAAGGTTGGTCGATCGCGCTAATATGAAAATGAGAATTAAAATCAGCCGGGAAAAGATGTCACCGAAGTCTGCTGTTAACAAAGCGATAAGTCAGCCTGACCAACAAAACGATACACCAACTTGCGGGCGATCGCACGCAGTTAACCCAGAGCGGGCCGGGGACATCCAAACACAGATGCTCAACACCGCAAAAGCCCAGCGGATGGCAGAGTTTTTCAGTCTTTTGGGAGATGCGAACCGACTGCGGCTGCTATCTGTTTTGGCAAAACAAGAATTGTGCGTGTGCGATTTGGCCGCCGCTTTGAGTATGAGCGAATCGGCGGTATCGCACCAGTTGCGGGCGTTGCGGGCGATACGTTTGGTAAGTTACCGCAAAGTTGGCAGACAAGTTTTTTATAGTTTACTCGATCGACACGTTTTAGAACTTTACCAAGCAGTCGCCGAACACTTGGACGAATAATCTTAATTAGTCAGTTGTCATTAGTCATTAGTCATTAGTCATTAGTCATTAGTCATTGGTAATTTCTGTAGGGGCGAGTTCACCGATATCTATGATGCACATCCAGAATATGTGTAAACTCGCCCTCCCCAACCAAAGATTCAAGTCAGCAATAATCTGTAAAATAGCCCCGATCGCAAACCAGGGCTTATCCTAATATTATGCTTCGAGAACAGTGTGACCGGAAGCAACCACAGCTTGTTTAATAGACTCTTCCGAGGCTTGAGCTTCCACAGTCACAGTTTTGGCTGCTAAATCCACATCAATCTTAGCTTCGGGTTCAACAGTTTTGATGGCTTCGGTAATAGTGTCTCCGCAGCCGGAACAGACGATGGAGGGAACATGAAGTTTGAGTGCCATAATTAAGCGATATCTTGTAGATGACAGGATTGATTCTGCTTTTATTTTAATCAAATTGCGGTTGGCTCTCATAATATTTCGTAAAAGTTTAGCTGCGGGTAGAGACTTCGGCATTGCCTTTCACCGTGTCAGCCGCGCGCTTTCCGACAATCCGGCAGGGGTTTAAACCCCTGCCTCATAGCTACAGTCGGTTTTAACCGACTGTAGAGTCTGACGTTAAAAATTATACATTTTAGTCCTCTTTGAGAGGACTTTCGCTTTGAGACAGGGGTTTTCAACCCCTGTCGGACTCTTGGATTTACAGAGAACACTGGTACTAAGTTGCGTATTAATTTGACACGCTTTGGACAAAGCCTAATTCCCTACAAATATCACCTAACACTTAATACCTTTGAAGGTAAATTAGCCTCCGGTACCAACCGCCCGACGGCCACCGCCACAGGCCGCAAACTAGCAACTAAATCAATCATATCCGGCAAAGAAAGAGCTTGTCGCGCGTCAGAAACAGATTTTTCCGGTTGCGGGTGACACTCAACAATCAACCCGTCAGCACCGCAAGCAACCGCTGCTTTTGCCAGAGGTGCGACTAATTCCCGCTTGCCGGCGGCGTGAGAAGGGTCTACAATTACTGGCAAATGAGTTAACTGTTTCAGCGCCACAACCGCACCCAAATCTAAAACATTTCGCGTGTAATTGTCGAAGCTGCGGATGCCTCTTTCGCACAGAACTACATCAGGATTTCCGTGGCTGAGAATGTATTCGGCGGCCATCACAAATTCTTCAATCGTGGCTGACAAACCGCGTTTTAGTAAGACTGGTTTTCCGGCTTGACCGATCGCCTTTAGCAACTCAAAATTTTGCATATTGCGACTGCCTACTTGCAGCATATCAGCATAGGCGACAACCGGCTCGATTTGGGCGATCGACATTACCTCTGTCACCACGGGTAAACCGTAACGCCGGCTGACATCAGCTAAAATTTCCAGCCCCTCAATCCCCATCCCTTGGAAAGCATAGGGAGAAGTGCGGGGTTTGTAGACTCCCCCGCGCAAAGCCTGCACCGGTGCCACTGAGAGTTTGCTGGCGACTGTCTCCATTTGTTCGGAACTTTCGACGGTACAGGGCCCGCCGACGATTAACAATTCTGTGCCGCCGACAGAGACTGTTTCGGATAGTTTGACAATAGTTTGGTGTTCGGGATGAGATTTGGTTGCGAGTTTGGCATCTAACATGAGGGAATTCTCCTGGAAAATCGAGTGATTGGTTGACAAGAAAAAACCCGGAACCTTTAAGGAGTTCCGGGTTGGCGCGAAAAGACAGCACGACAGTTTACCCAGAACTCCTGCGGGGCCAAAAATAAAAGCCGTAGTACCAGTTACTGAATAATGTCATTGCTGTTTTCGCTTGTGCTTGATTGGTGGTTGGGACAAGAAGTAGAAAAAACAAAACCGCAGGTGTTAAGCTGCGGTTCGCCCGGATGTTCACTGTGAATTATAAATTCACTCCGGGCGAACTTGACCGTACCAAAAATAAAAATAGCTGTTGGTTGCGAACATAGGTGAAGCGATGCGATTTATTGATTAAATGCAATACTATTCGTTAAGCTAGCACATAAAAACTGGAATGTCAAGCTATTTTTAGGAATAAATTTGTAGGGGCGGGTTCACCAACAATATCTCACAAATACAAACCATCTAAATAAACCCGCCCCCTCCCCACCAATAACCTATATGAACTTTCCGTATAAGTCGATTTACCGTGTTCGTGGGGGCGGGTTTACGAGATTGTGGATTATTGACGATTCTTGTTGGTAAAACCCGCCCCTACAATTCTCGAAATGATTAGTCCCAGCCGAAGTCTCGATCGCACAATTGAGCTAATCTCTGATTGGGCGATCGATAATATGCCCTCAATTGCTCGTATACTGTCTCGCTCACGGGCGGATATTGGTTGGAATTGTATTTTTCGTAGGTTTCTAGTTGGTGCGGCGGCAAGCCTAGGAATTCTAATACACTGTTGTAGGTGCCGCAAGGATTTGCATACAAATCTTCGCTTTTGAGGATTAAAAGTTGTGATTTGGGGAATAGCTGCATCCACGCTGGAAGTTGCGAGGCGTATATACCGCGGCTTACATAGGCGTGATGCTGGTGTTCGTAACTGTAGTAATTTGGACTGGCTAGGATTTTTTCGATTTCGCCTTTGAGTCTTTCGGGTTCGTGGGCGATCGCACTTTCGAGAGACAGCGATTCGTATCCAATTTTTATGTAGTAATGATAGTGGGAAATTGCGCGCTCTACAGGGTTTCTGAGTAAGGCGATTATTTTAACTTTCGGACATAAATCGCGGATGCGCTGGGCGACTCGGGGATGAAAAATATAGTAGGGGCTGGCTTCTCCAGTTAGCAGGTGTTCGCCGCTTTGGGCTTGAGGAAATTGGGAATAATACCAGTCAGCCGTTTTGTCGAAGTTGAGGTCGAAATAATGGATTTCTTTTTGGGCGGCGGGGGCGATTTGGGGATGTTGGATCAGGTAGTTGTACAGGGATGTTGTGCCGCCTTTTTGGACGCCGATGATGATGAAATCGGGGGGTTTGGAGGGTTGTTTCATTGATTGGTGATGATATCTGGGGCTTCGGGGCGTGTCAATTTGGGCGCGGAACTGTCGATCAATATAGCTTACAGCCGAGTTGCGATCGCGCGATCGTCCAATTAACTCGGCGCGGTTGTCGTTTTTTTAGCCGATCGTGCTAGCATTACGTATATCTTGATTGCGCGCAATACGTAGTGAGTCGTTCTCGATCGCCAGATGCGAGAATGCAGATATGCGCGCAATCGAGATATGGCTAAAAAAATTCCACCTGACATGGCTGAGCTGAGCGTTTACGTAGACAAAAAGCTAAAGTTGCAATTCAAACTAGCTTGTACGGCCCAAGAAAAACCGATGAGTGAAGTCGTTGGTTTACTGATGAAGCAATGGCTAGAGATACAAGCAACCTCGCCAGAGTCTGAACCCAAGCGCGTCAAGACGGCCGCCAAAACTGAGGAAACAAATGTTGAGAGATTCAGACAACCCTGAGAAATCTTGGGAAGATTTAGAAGCTGAGCTAGCCGAAAACCCGGACAGACCTTTTTATGCCCGGAGTGACGCAGAAGCTTTTAAACGCTGCGAGAAACAAAATCGCGAAGCAACGAGACACTCGGATGTAACCGGGAGAGCCTATTACACTTGTGATGAGAAAAGAGGGAAAAACTCATGACTGAATATCGATTAACACCCGCAAAGTACCGCCACGTTCAGGTAGTGGTTTGTCTCAACCGCGTTCGATTAGACGGCTACGCTAACCCTGATGAGGCTTTGGCAAAGCTGAGCGAAATGGGTTACAGTCCCCAATTGCGCTATCAATGGAATCCAGAGCGAGATGAATTTGATTTGTATGCTCTGATTCATGATTTGCCGCTAGATGAGTCGCTAATGACTGACGAAAAGTGTCAGGAGTTTTTTAAACATTTTAAGCACAGTCAGATATATTCCATCGGCTGCGGACACGCTGACCCCGATTGGTTATTTGCTTGGGGCTTTAATGACCCGCGCCGTCATGCTACGCCGGAGGAAATTGAGCCTCTGCAAGCAAATGCTACCGCTGCTGCTTGATATTTGTGGGCGGGGATTCCGTAGGGGATAGGTTGGAGGAGGACACGGCGCCGTGCCCATTGGTGTCAGCAAACACGTCAAACGTATTGCCAATCTTCTGTCTAACGATTAAGGCTCGATCGCCCTGGCGCCCCCCTTCTTAAGGGGGGGACAAGAGCAGTACCGGTCTGCTGTCTGAGTCCACAATCATCTCGATCCCCCCTAACCCCCCTTAGGAAGGGGGGGACAAGAGCGTTTCCGGTTCCCCCCTTCTTAAGGGGGGCTAGGGGGGATCTAGACTCGGCTATAAGCGAGAGATACAAACGTAACCGGGAGCGCTTCTTTCCTAAAATCTGTAAAGAGCGCTGAAGGGCAACTACGTACCTTACCGATATGGCCTACAATCGCACAATTGAGTTAATCTCTGATTGGGCGGATCGAAATTATGTTTTCAGTGACAATTTTATGCGATTTTTCACTCCACCAGCTCATAACCAAGCTCTCTAGCTAAAGGATTTACCACGCTATTTAATAATCTCAATTCTTCGGGCGCTGCCTGACGCTTTGTACTGTATATGACTTTTTCGATAGTGGTTTTATTGAGCTTGAGTTCTAAATAATTTTCTAATTCAGTAAAATCAAAGTTTTCATTGCATAACTCTTCATATTTTATTAGCATTCCATTTACTTTATGACTGTCTGCAATGTATCCTTGAAGTAAATTTGTCCAGTGCATTCCAAACTGCTCTGGTGTGTATACAGGCTCGTTCGGCCATTTTTTGTACCAGTAAAATCCCTGAAAAGAAGCATAAGCATTATAAGGATTTCTATACAAAAATAGGAATTTTGCCTTGGGAAACAGCCATTTTAAGTAAATAGCGTGATCCATAGTCAACCTCACTTCTTTTAGCCCCCACCGCACAATTCCCCTTGCCTTTGCGGGTTTTTCAAAATGATTTACCAAGCAGGCAATATGAGATTCAAGTAAGTAATTTATGTCGGGATAAAGGTTGGCAATCCATTCACCAGCTAAGTCAGACAGTGGAGCCCGATCGCTTAAAACTTCATCAATGAACCATTCAGCAGCAGGATAGGTATCAGTAATTGATTTGAGCGGGCTAGATAAATGGTCGATTAATCCTGCGCGACCGTAGGGTTCACCCCATACGATGATAGAACCCGATGACATCACTAACCTTTGCAAAAGAGTTGACCCTGACCTCCAACCAGCAGAAAATATAAATACAGGACTGGAATCGGAATTACTTTTAATGTTCGGCCACCTGACCGAAAATGTTTTAAGGGCTTCTTCGATTGTGGGAACTTTTTTTAAGTCCTCTTCATGTTTGATTTTAAAGTCCATATTTAAAATTAGTGGCTGTTATAATTGATGTGGGTTGTTGGTTATTTAATTTTAGCGGCAATCTGCGAAAACTTCAACTCTAGTTTAAGTTTATATGCAAGTGGTATAACTCCAAATACCGAATCCGGCCGGCCTTTGATGAGTACGATCGCTCGCGCGATCGCTGTTGGCGGGCGATCGCTCTTCGGGATAGCCTTGCCGCGCGTACTTTTGGAGATCGCGGACATTCGATCGCGCCTTGGGGTTGGAGGAGGCGGGGCGGTGCCTGCGGGCGATCGCACAACAACCAAAATTCGATCGCACGATGGGGTTAGAGGAGGACACGGGACTGCCGTTTCCCTACAGATATCGCGTACAATTTAGTCCCAGCCGAAATCTCGATCGAGCAATTGATGTTTGGGAAATGTCTATTGAGCAGTTTTAAACAGTTGAGTTCTTACAAAATTAGCATACTCCTTGGCGCTCGACGTAACTAAGTGAATCCCATCATTAGTTTTCCACTCTCTTGACGGCGGTTCTGGTAGCCACTCATAGATATTTTCCGGAAAAATATCTCTCAATAATTCTCGCAGTTGCTTTTCCACGATTGTGTCCTTGACTCGTTGTTCATTAGGTACATCCATAAGAATAACTCGCACTCCTGCATTCTTTAATTGGGTAATTTTAGTTTTGATGTACTCAGACTCTTCAATGATTGCGTTCTTTACTCCTTCAGATATAGGATTTTTTTTTGTTTGTATTTGCTGTCGAATTAGCTTTTCTATTAATCCTGGATCTATCTGTTTTTGCGTGCTATTTGCTTCTTCTAAAAAACGAAAAGAAACTTTTTTTTCATTTGTAACGGCTTTGATTGATGATTGAATTATACTGCTCAATGGCTGGTATTCTTGTCTAAACATTGGAAATTGTAAACGAATAAAATAAAATAATGGTTGGTATAGGTTGCCTATAAAATCCTGGCTAGCTTTATATTTTTCACCTTTGAGAATTGTTTCGCTTAGTTCTACTAATAATATTTTGGGTTTAACCTTCTCTCTTTCAATGATTTGTAAGCCAGTTGGGCTAGACATTCCTAGAAGAGCTAGACTTACGGCTTGAGGGCTGATGTACTCTGGATCGAGCCGTGCAGTTATTGAACTTCCTACCAAAACTATTTCTCGCTCGGATTTTTGATGGTAAATGTAACGTTGAGCTTTTATCGTATTGCTCTGCGGCCCATTAATTCCATCGCTGGGTAACACAACTCCACCTAAAACTAAGGTATGATAGAGGGTTAAGAAAAAAATACAAATTAAGAAAGAAATAAAAATTGGGCGGAGTCTATTAGCCATGGAAATAAAAATTATTTACGACTATCTATATTATTTTAACAAGACTGATGCCGGAACATCGCACTTACAGGAACAAAGCCCGCCGCTGTTTAGCTTCAGTCTTGTTGACCCTCAAAAGAATCTAAGGGTGGGATCGGAATTACACGAAGAGGTAAATTAACCTGCTTTGCTGTGAGTGGGCGTTTGGGGCGGTGCGATCGCGATCGCTCTTTTTTGGCGATCGGACTCACTCTGACTCTGGGCACTGACAATATCATTGAACTAGACTAGAGTGGAGTTCCCCAGCCCAAATCCTTGCAGGGCAAATCTTTCGGGGAAAATATATCAGCGGCGAGTCCCGTTGCGGGTTTGTCGGTTTTATTTTTCACCCAAAGTACACATTTTGTGAAATTTTGCAAGGGCTGATATGGATGTTGTGGAAATTGGGAACTATGAGAATGAGCTCGTACTGTCCAGCAGTAACTACCTGCAATACTATCTCTGAAATTATTCAGGAAGGCGTCAATGTTTAAGAGCAAATTATCCAAAGTTATCGTATCGCTGCTGCGGCGGATTGCTGGTGTTACCAGATCCGGGGCCAAGCGGCTGATGAGAGCAATGCTGCAAGCCCTCATGGCTATGGGCCGCAGAGCAAAGTTGCCGGTGGCGGGGTTTGTGCTGCCGACGGTGACGATGGTGTTGCTGGTAGTGATATTGTTGACGGTGGCGATCGTCCTGCGATCGTTCGATCGGGGGAATATGGCTCGCAACGTGCGCGTCAACCAGCAGGTGCTGGCGGCCGCAACTCCCGCGCTCGATCGGGCAAAAGCAAAAATTCAGTTTCTGATGGAGACAACCCAGCAGAGGGGTACTCCTTCCGATGCAGATTTGTACCTGAAGATTGCCACCATTGACGACTATACCTTTGGGGGTGAGGAACGGCTGGTACTTAGAGCGGATCTGAACGGTGGAAGTATCGATCCCGCCGCCGATCCAACAAAACCGCCTGTCGATCCGAGCACAGGTGTGGAAAATGAAGCCATCAATACTGCTTGGAGATATCCCGTAGATACGAACAATGACGGAAAATTTGACACTTTTACTCTCTACGGCATATTCTTCCGCACCCCCTCAATAGACAAGAATCTCGGCCCTACTTTTGGCGAGTTCCTAAGACCCAGAAAGCCATTGGAAGCAAGAACGCCGCCGATGTCGGTGGGGGCAACCAATCCTCTTTGCAAGCAGGGGGGAGGTACAGTCGCTACTTTAGCCGGGGATTCAGGCTGGTACAGGCTAGACGGCAAACTTAAAAAAAGTTTCTTTGTTTATACGGTCAACGTACCGATGACACCGAGAGAAGCTGCTATCGATCCTGGTAAATATCAGGTATTCACAGGCACTCCCAGCATTTCAGCCCTGGAATATCAACAAGATCAAAGCCGCATTCCTCTCCCCAACAACGCAGTTGTTTATGAAGACGATTTAGATATATCGCCGGTGCCTCCGTTGAATCTAAACGGGCGGTTATTTACCAACAGTAATTTGCTGATATCAGGAAATCAGACTGATAACAGTATAAAACTTTATCAGGTCAGCAGCCCAGATTCTTGTTACTACGACCAAGAAAACAGCAAAGTTGTGGTAGCAGGCAATTTAGTAAATGGTATTTCGGGTAACAACACGACTAAAAAAATCGTAGACGTACACCGTTTCCAAAAAGCCAGCCTCCCTCCCAGTGGCAGAAACGGATTTATGCTGAGTAAAAAATTAGAAATTAAGACGGGAGAGGAATCATCTTCAAAGCCTAGCTTGGATGTTCTATACAACAACGAAGCCTATGCAGATCGCCTATCTTTGCTAGTAGCAGCGCAGATAGGAAACCCTGCCAGTCCCAATCCCGAAACTAACGATCCGTTGTCAGTTCAAAAGCCACAGCGACCGGACACCCAAAATCGCGAACAAGCACTGAGAGAATATTTTAAACAGCTTCTCCGGAAGGTTCCGTTTGCAGAAGTCCCGCTTAAAGAAAACGCAACAGCAGGCTACGGTCTTTCCTGGGAAACGCCGCCCGGAACCCCACCCATTCAAGGCACTCCAGACAATCTAAGACCAGTAGACGCATGGAGCATTCCCAGTGATGCCAACACCAAAATCACCCTAAATATTAATAAGCTAGAAGCAACAAACCCCGCAACAAAACCTGAGGAAGAAACTTTTCTGGGCGATCGCATTGTGGTAGGCAACAACTTGCCAGCCCTCAGATGGGACGGCACCGAGTTGACTAAGAAGCCGGAAACAGTACCCGCGAAGTGGAATGCGAGCGACCCCGGCACTACGCGCGAGCGATCGCCCCAAGTGACCAAGCTCGCTGACGTGGGAGCGACAGAACGCGGCGGTTTCTGGGAAGGAGAAGCAGCGAGAAACCCGAGAAATCCCTTGGACGGCAATGGCGGCTTGCGCGTAATTACTGGTGCAGGGGTTTACGAGCGCACAAATTCTTTCCTACCGCCCCCGAGTTGGGTAGATCCTGCAACTGGTTCCACTGTAACAGGGGACACGGCTACTTACAACGATCCGGCAACTCCCGAGACTGAAACGTTCCCCGTCGTCTGGCCGGACTCGATGCCGATGTCGCCACTGGGACCAGGGTCTCAAGTTTACAACAATCGTCTTCCAGGCGCTTATAGTCCGGCAAACTGGGTTCCCTTCCCCGGAACTGTGCCAGCCACACCAGCGCCTCCTTATCCTCCCGGAGGACTACCGTCGGAGGGGCTGCCAGTAGTAGCAGTATCAGGCTCTATCGACCCTAATACTCCCCTGTACGCTAAGGGCGATTTGCGAATGCGGGCGACAGTAGTTTACCACTATGCTGACGATGCCCGGGCGCCGGGAACTTTTAATGACAAACCCCTGGCCTGCGTCAGCAGCTATTACGACCCCAGCACTTCTTCCACGGCAAGAAATTTAAGTACACTTCCAACAGATTTCAGCGGCGATCCTACGCTAGGGGTTCGCGGTACTCAGATTGGCTCCAATAACGGTATCACCTACGGCCCCCCACCAGCGAGACCGGGCGGAATAGCAACAGTCGATCCTGCTACTGGGTTGTTGAGCGGTAGTGGCAATCCGAAGTTGGACAGGCAAGCTAATTTAGTTTTCCCTGACGGTCGTTTTGTCAATAAACCTTTGAGAGATGCTCTTCAGGCCGATCCCACTCCGAGTCCGGGACGAGAATTAGCACGAAAAGCTGCCATTGACTCTACTCTTTGCGCTCTGGGCATTCTTGATGGTACGATCGGCCGTGGTGGACCAATTCCCGACGGGGCGATCAAAGAAGTAGCATTTTTAAACGGCAGAGAAGTCAAGGCGATCGACCGCGATGACTGGAACACCAACGTTAACGAAGCCTTTACGCTGAGCAGCCCCACCACAGGTGCCCAAGCTGCAAATTTAACAGGGAACTACAATCTGCCTTTAGAAGAACGGCAACCCCTAGAAATTCGCGCCACTCGGATAGACCTAGATGTACTGCGAAAAACTCCATTTGGAACGGGCGAGTTTTTACTGCCAAACAGCGGAATTATCTATGCCAGTCGCGACGACGCGCTGCCCGATCGCAGTGCTCGCCCCGCTCTTGTTACAGGTGGCATAAATGAAGATAGAAGTGCAACACTCAGTCCCACAGATTCCCTGCTAGATCCTACTCGCAAGCCCAACGGAATTTTACTTGTTAATGGTTCAGAGCTAGGCAGAGTTCCCACCGCCACTACAGTGGCAGGCGTAGTTAAGGAAAAGGGGCTAACATTGGCCTCTAATTTGCCCGTTTACATCCAAGGGGAGTTTAACCGTCACACTGGTGAAGAATTTCAAGAAAAATTATTTACGAGCACAGGGAGCGATTTTAGTAGGTTTTACGATCGCAAAAACCTCAATGGGAACTTTGCTTGTCGCCCAAACGACCCGAGATTAGGTGGTAAGTGTACAACAGGCGACACTTGGCGTGCCGCAAACATACTATCAGATTCAGTCAACCTGCTTTCAGCAAATTACCGTTTTGGATTCCGCAACGAGGGAGATTTCGATCTGAGAAATAATGCCGGTGCTGCTGCTGTAATGCCTCGCAAACAACAAGGATTTTACAGCAACAACTTTGTCACGAACGGACTTTCCAGCGGGGCATTCACAGCAGCTACGGACCGCACTTTAGTCAACACAGGAGGCACGCAGCTTACAGACAACAACTACATCAAAAATAGCAATAATCCTGTTAACAGTTCTTACTTCAACAATTTCGTCACTCCAGTGCAGCGGCGCGGGACTTTCCCAGAGTATTTAATGGAGGTTTGTAACAAAATCCCTGTTTCAGCGTGTGAGGATAAGGACTGGTATGTAAATCCATCAACTCCTAAAAGGGCAGATATTACCATTACCCAGGCAGAATATACAGCCGGAGCCGGGACAACTGTTGTTCCCCCGGCACCAGAACTGCAACGCTTCCCTCGCCGTGTTGCTTTTAAGAGAACCGATCCTAATAACGGTACACCTGATGTAACACTGGTTACGCCAAATACTCCTATAGCATTAGGGATTAGTGGCACAACAGTTATTGACGGAGCTGGCATTCCAAAAGCTAATTCCCTGTGGTTTGCGACAACCGCTGCGTATCCCGCTACTGCAGTGACTTACGGCTCAGATAATCTTCCCTATGTGTTTAACCAGGCTCGGAAGGACGGGGGCGGTGCAGAACTGCCGCAATTGGCCAGAGACTCAGCACCCGTATACCCACTATCACCACCCCCAGGAACCTTAGCTCAAGGCTCGCAGCCGCTACTAATGCCGGTATTGCAGATCCAAACCGTGACAGTGGCGCCAACATCGGCTGCTTCATCGACCAGCTTGCCACCAGGTGGGGATATCGTGAAGAATACCGCGTGGCTGCCACTAGCCAGACAGACAACATTTAATATGGTTGCAGGCTCGAACGATACTCCTTCACGAGCGATGGGAAATGGCTTCGGCGACTTTAACGGCGGCTTGCAAAACTTGCCCAGATTCGTGGAAAACTGGTATGACGGCACAGCGGAAATTGCCGCAAACATCCAGGGTTCATTTATCCAGTTCAACCGGAGTGCCTACAGCACCGCGCCCTATCAGCCGATTATCAATCCGAATGCACCGCAGCAAACAAATTTAGAGCTGAAGTTGCGGAGTCTTTTCGATGCACCTCCACCTACTGCGTTGACTCCTCTGAACCCACCTGCGCCACTCCCAGCCCCTGTGACTTACAATGGCGGCGCTCCAGAAGTTTTGTACAGAACTGATAACTCCAGCGTTCCGGGGAAAGGTGGTCGCACTCCGTTCTTCAGCCCTCCTACTCGGAATTGGGGTTTTGATGTGGGATTGCTATCTCAGCCGGCCGACTTGTTTACCCAAAAGTTCACGACTCCTCCCTCAACACCAACTCCGAACGAGTATTTCCGGGAAGTAGCTCGGGATGATGAGTGGGTAAAAACTTTAATGTGTGCTGAACTTGCTGCATCTCCAGGGACGCGAGCTCTTAGTGGTTCTAATCTCCCGACAGGCGGCTGTTCTTAAGAATCTAACTTTCTGCCACGTAATTACTGGAGTTCTACTTATGAGCGAGCAAAAACAACACCAAAATTTATCCCAGTCGCGAGATGACGGCTACACGATTATCGAGTCATTGGTAGCGATGATTGTAGTTTCAGTGCTGATGATCGCGATCGCCCCCGTGATGGCCTTCTCAGTAGCAACTCGCGTCCAAGCGCGGCGGGTGGAACTAGCTACGCAGGCGGCGAGAGCTTACATTGACGCTCTCAAACCGAACCCGAGGACGGGTGATGCGGCCATCAAATTTGGTGGAAGTATACCAGGGTTCCCAACCCCTGGCCCAACAGGCGATTTGGCAGATGCACCAGTTCCGAAAAACGGCACCACTTTATACTGTGTTGACATGGATGGAGAAGGTTGTAGCGCTACTAGCAGTAAAGACTTTTACGTGCAAGGCGCTTGGAAAAATACAGATGTAACTACAAGCGATCCCACATCAAAAGGCTACCAACTCTTAGTCCGGGTTTACAGGGCTGATTCCTTTGCTGGGGTAACTTTGAGGCCTCCCAAGGATGCGAAGCAATCTGTTGTGGGTTCTGGTTTGGGCGACAAGACAATCCCAGTAGTAGAAATGTCTACAGAGATTCCTGCTACCGGAATTCCTTCACATAAGTCAATCTGCAATCGCCTCAAAACCGGAACTACTGTATGCCCATAATTACCGTGAGTGTGATTAGAATAAAATCTCTCCCAACCACTCGGCAAAGGAAGAAGTAAAAATGAAAAGTTTACTCAGGTTGCTTCTCAAAACTCAGCACCAGCCAAACCGCTCTGGGCAAGCTCAAACAGAAAAGGGCATGACTCTAGTAGAGCTATTGGTCGGAGCGATTATGGCATTTTTAATCATTACGCCGATGCTTGCCTTTGTAGTCGATATGCTGAATACCGACAGGAGGGAACAAGTCAAGTCAAATACCGAGCAAGACGTTCAGGCTGCCGTTGATTTCATCGCCCAAGATTTGAGTCAAGCTATCCATATCTATGATCAAAAAGGAATCAATGCTGTTAATAATAGCACTACTCCTACGAGTGGAAAATTACCTGCTCCTGCTAACGGAACTCCGATCCTCGTATTTTGGAAGCGCCAACAGATTAAAAACTCTCTTCCTATTTACCCTGCTGCTGCAAAGCCAAATACCTGCGATCCGAGTAAATGCAACGATACCTACGTACTTTCATTAGTTGCCTACTACCAGTTTAAAGATGATGATCGTACTTGGTGTCAGCCTTCAGGAAAACCTTGTCCTACCCGCATTGTCCGCTATGAAATTAAGGATGGAATAAAAGACCCGTCTACTTTGGCTTACTACCCGGATACAGAGACAACAGATGGTCAAGAAATAGATCCAGCTTTTAACCAACTGTTCGACCTCAACAAGCCAACAGAAAATGTGACTGTTCCGGGAGTGGTTCCAAAAAATAAGGAAGTTCTGGTTAATTACATCGACCACAGTACAGTTAACGTTCCACCTCTACCCGTCTGCAAAACTACTCTTGATGTCAAAGACCCACCAGCACCAAAACCACCACTAACTGAAGCAGATTTATTAATAACAGACCGCTCTACTAACAGCTTCTACGCTTGTGTAGATTCAGCAAGAAACATAGCCAGAGTTACTATCAGAGGAAACAGCCTGCGCCGCCTTCAAGCAGATGCTCCTTATAACCCCAACAATCCGGCCTTTTTCCCAACAGCAACCGTGCAAGTACAAGGTCGCGGCGCGTTAGGACAGTAACTTATACTTGAAACACATTTCCGAATCGTCCCCGCCGATCAAAAACAGGAGACTACAATGAAAACGCCACAAATATTATTAAAACTTTTGCAGAAATCTGCCGCCAAAGCCCGCCCTAATTTCAACAATACTGCATCCAGCAAAGGCGAGGTCGGGTACACTATTATAGAATTGCTAATCATAGTGCTTATTTTAGGTATATTTGCTTCGATCGCAGCTCCGGGCTGGCTGGGATTCATCAACCGACAAAGAGTCCGCACTGTGAACGATCGCGTCCTCCAAACCTTGCGCACTGCACAAAGCGAAGCCAAGCGAACTAAGCGAGATGTGACTGTTATATTTGACACCTCTGACCCGTCAAAAGTCACGTTTAACCCGGCAATAGCTACGGGTGGTAGTACGCAGCAATTAAATGGTGGAGGTGAAATTAAACCCGGACAGATTCAACTTGCTGTTATTGGTGGAGATACTCCTGCTCCTGTTCTTACTCCTCCTCTTACTGCTACTCAAAAATCGCTGACCTTTAAATTTGATGGTGCCTTCGATCCAAACAGTAAACCAACCCTACCTTTTATTGTCACAATTTCTTCAGTTAACGGTGGTACAAATCAGTGCGTAATTGTTCAAACTCTCCTAGGAGGAATGCGAACTGATGAGGGAACTGGTTGTCAATAATAGCTTTCAATGTATTTAATTTTAATCTCTAACAGCGATTCCCCATTAGTTATGAACCTCCAAAAAATATTAACATAAATTATTTGGTATTTCAAATCCCATTAAAACACTCAAACTATGCAGCTAAAACTAAAACAAATAAAAGTCCAACCAGGAAATCAATTACTACTAAAAGACATAACCTGGCAGATGTTTGAAACCATCTTAGCAGAACTCGGAGAAAACCGCTCATCCAGACTTTCATACAGCAACGGAACATTATAAATCATGGTTCCGTGCATGGAACACGAAGTTAACAAAGTCCTGATTAGCGACTTAATAAAAATTCTCCTCGAAGAACTAGATATAGAATTTTGACCGCTGGGTTCAACCACATTAAAAAATGCAAACATGGCTCAAGGATTAGAAGCAGACAACTGTTTCTACATCCAAAACGAAGCCGCAGTCAGAGGCAAAAATCGCATCGACTTAGCCACAGACCCCCCTCCAGATTTAGCCATCGAAATCGACATCACCTCCCGCACTCAATTCAACAACTACGAAGCATTGGGAGTTCCCGAATTGTGGCGCTACAACGGCCGCAGCCTCCAAATCAGCGTATTGCAAGATGGAAAATACATCAAGGGCGATCGCAGTCTCCAATTTCCCAACTTCCCAATAACCGAACTCAACCCCCAGTATATAGAACAAAGCAAAACAGCCGGCAGAAACGTCGCTATGAAAGCCTTTCGATCTTGGGTACGATCGCAAAATTAGCACTCCCGCACCCTCTCATCCACAGCGGGCGATCGCATCAATACCCGCAATTTCTCCCAAAGGGCGATCGACTCTCATCCACGGCGGGCGATCGAATCAATGGCGCGATTTATCCCCGCAGGGGATCTCTGTAGGGAAGCTGCACTGCCGTGTCCTGACAGCCATCTTGTCACAAAACATACATTTCAAGCGATGTCAGCAAAACAGATGTACTGCCGTATTATGACTGTTTTATAGTTATAAACTATACACTAAATGCGATGTCTGTAGGGAAACATCACTGCCATATCGGGCGCGCAGCTTTTGTGAGTAGGTATAAAATTTCAGTAAATACCGAGCTACACACTAACCAAACTCAAAAGTTAAAATCGACACATCAAAAAATACTTCCTCCCAGCCATTTTTCATTTCAAGCCAAATATCAAGGAGTGCATCAAAATGTTAATCAATAAAACGCTCAAAGGCAGAGCCGCTAAACCTGCCGGTGGTTTTACAATGGTTGAGACATTGATACTTATTTTAATCATCGGGATATTTTGTGCGATCGCCAGCCCCTCTTGGCTCATGTTCATCAACAACCACCGTTTGAAGGTATCAGTCGATCGGGCTTATTCATTAATGGAACTTGCACGCAGCAACGCCAAACGCGACAAAATTGCATGGCAAACCAGCTTCAAACAAGTCGGAGAAAACCTACAAGTAGCAGTCCACAAAGCCGAGATTACACCAGCCCAAGTACCAGCCAATCAATGGAAAAACCTCGAACACAAAATTAAAATACATACACATGAAACAACACTGCTTAAAGTAAATGAAAACAACAAAGCCACAGGCAATAAAACAATCCGGCGAGCCACCTTCAACTTCCGAGGTTGCGCCGTTTATAACGGTACCGACGAGTGCGGCCAAACAAGCCTACAAGCAAAAGGGAGACTAACACTCTTCCATCCTGATTTAAAAAATAGCGAACGGTGCGTCATAGTCTCAACTATTTTAGGACACAAGCGCATTTCCCAAAGACAGCGCAAAGCTCTAGACGGAAGATATTGTTACTGACACAACATCCAGGCCTCACCCTTGTACTCTTTTACCCCCTTCTTCGGGGGGAGCTAGCAGGGTGGATTAATTGTAGGTAAAAAAATCTGAAACTACTTAATAAAGGTACGTATTTGGGCTGAAGCCCTCTTTATATATAGCGGATCGAGCGAAAGATTCGCAGGCGTTGTTGGTTCGAGAGCCCTATAGGTTTATAGGTTATACAAGCTGTCAGTCATACCTCATCTTTTTGAGAAAGGCTATATATGTCTAAAGAGGGCCGGGGCCCAACTACGTACCTATCTCTCTCCCGACAATAAAACCACCCTACTTCTCAAGGGGGGCTAGGAGGATCGGGCTTAATCATCAGTTCATAACCCAAAATTCAAGGTAGGTTAAAAGAATAAAATTATAATACATCTTCCTTATTGTGCAGGACTACCGGCAACGCCTACGCACCTACCATCGCAAACGCGCGCTTCCCCGGTGCGATCGCACAACCGCCCCCTAAAAAGCTGAGCTAGCTCTCATTTAGTTTGCATATTGTAATTATTAAGATAACCTATACTTTTTTCTTGATGGCTTTGCGCTGCTCCCCATCCGTTTAACATCAATACTTAAATACATATGAGCTTATCTGCACTGCGCGAAAACTTTTGTTACAATAGTTAAGCTGTTACAAATCGTAACTTATGCTGGTTTCTATTTTAATAATTGACGTTGCCCTCGTTGCCTGGTCATTGCATCTAATGCAAGAGGCGATCGCGCAACGAGAATTTTCACTAATCCTAGCCGGCACCCTAGTTGCGGTTTCAGCCGCCGCCCTGGTAGTCGTCTACTTCCTCATGGGGTCTTGTTTGAGCCATTTAACCGAAATATCCCAGCACACCTACTAAATCGTAGTAGCGATCGACAATTGTCAAAAAGCGAGGAATTTTTTTGAAAAAAAAGCCAAAAGCCTTGCCAGTCCAAGGCTCTCAACTATTTTTTCAAAAAGGCTTGACAAACATCGGTCAGTTAAGGCATGATTGAAAACGCGAAAAGAAAGGGGAATTAGCTCAGTTGGTAGAGCACTACAATGGCATTGTAGGGGTCAGCGGTTCGAGCCCGCTATTCTCCATAAGATTAGACGGCGGTTGAAACCGCGTCTACAAAAACCAAGTCCAGATGGTGCGCGGACTGAAGAGAATAACATAATTTTCACCGCGTATTCTTCAACCCACGGAGATGGGTTTTGTCTGTATAGACGCGGTTTCAACCGCGAGCGTCTTCTGAAAGTCGATCGCACTTTCCCGTAAAATCAAAACAGTCTACCCGCAACCAACAAAGCGCTACCTGTGGCAAACTCAACTGAACCCAACAATCCAGAGATACCGAGTCAGCTCGCGCGATCGCCTCTCTACGAACTATCATTACAGCTCAAAGGTCGGATGGTGCCTTTTGCCGGGTGGGAGATGGCCGTGCAGTACGCAGGCATCAGCAGCGAACATCAAGCAGTACGCCAGCAAGCAGGAATGTTCGACATTTCTCACATGGGAAAATTCTGTTTGAGAGGGAAACAGGTAATAGAAAAATTTCAACCCTTAGTACCCTCAGACTTAAGCCGCTTGCAACCAGGACAAGCTCAATATACAGTCTTATTAAATGACAAAGGCTGCATCCTAGACGACATTATATTCTACAGCCAAGAACCAGACGCTATCACTGGCGAAGAACGTGCAGCAATCATTGTCAACGCCGCCACTCGCATCGCAGACAAAGCCTGGATAGCGGCCCATTTAGACTTGAGCGAACTTACTTTCACCGACATCTCAGAAAACCAAGTTTTAATCGCAATTCAAGGCCCGGAAGCAGTTAACTATCTCCAGCCTTTTGTCGAAGACAACCTCGCACCAATCAAAGCATTCGGACACTTAGAAACCAAGCTGTTGGGACAGCCGAGTTTTATCGCCCGAACAGGTTACACTGGCGAAGATGGATTTGAAATCATGATGGATATAGAAACCGGAAAACAAGTCTGGCAAAAATTCCTAAATGCTGGCGTTGTACCCTGCGGTTTGGGTGCGAGAGATACCTTGCGTTTAGAAGCAGCCATGGCACTTTACGGTCAAGATATTGACGACAAGATCACACCTTTAGAAGCTGGATTGGGTTGGGTAGTTCACCTCGATAGCAAAGGCGATTTTATTGGGCGTGAGGTTTTGGAACAGCAGAAAGCTACGGGAGTATCGCAGCGATTGATAGGGTTGGAAATGCAGGGGCGGCACATTGCGCGCCACGGCTATCCGATAATAGTTGCAGGGGAAAAAGTAGGAGAAGTTACTAGCGGTACATTATCGCCTACATTGAATCGGGCGGTAGCCCTCGCGGTTGTTCCGGCAAAATTAGGTAAAATTGGCCAGCAGTTAGAAGTTGAGATTCGTGGCAAAAATTACCCAGCTACGGTGGTGAAAAAGCCATTTTATCGATCGCCAAATCGCCCAAATTAAATAAAGTTCGATCGTTCGGACTTTAGTCCTCTTCCCGTATCTAAAGAAGGACTAAAGTCCTCACTACAAACTTAATGTTTCAGGTTCGATCGTTCGGACTTTAGTCCTCTCCCCGTATCTAAAGAAGGACTAAAGTCCTCACTACAAACTTAATGTTTCAGGTTCGATCGTTCGGACTTCAGTTTTTTCCGCCCTATGGCGAAGATTTGTCTGGCGAATTCGGCTCCTTTTTGGCGGTTTTCCCAAGTGATTCGGTGCCGGTGCCCGATCGCACTTCTGCAATTCCCAAGCCCCTAGCTAAGGCGATCGATCGCACTTTGGTTGATTATCTTGAAATTTACGAGAAAAGTGCCGCGGAATTTAAGCAAGCCCTAGTAAAGAGTTTGTCATAAAATTAGAATTTTTGCGATAAGATAGCAGATTGCAGGTCGATCGACTGCACGGCAGAAACCGGGAATCAGGGCAGGCAGAGGACGCGGCCTTACAGCAACCGGGTTTTCGCGTAGCTACATACCTGAAAAATGCTGTAAGTTTGTACTCAGAACTTGACCGCTTAAAGCTGAAGTAAGGAACGATTGAAGGCAAAAGAAAAATTCTCCCATTCCTCGTCTCTTCTTCCTTCGAGTGCCGATTTGCGGGCGTTGGTCTAAAATCAATACAGTCGTCCTCTGCTGCCTTGCTTTCAGCAAGATTTAAGCATACTTACCCTGCAACCTCATAATAATCCTTGTGCCTAACGCTTCCCAGAACCGCCAAGAGCTGGATCTGAAGACCATATTTCCATTCGAGCTAGATAACTTTCAGAGAGACGCGATCGCCGCCCTCGATGCAGGTAAATCCGTTGTCGTGTGTGCTCCCACGGGCTCAGGGAAAACTTTAATCGGCGAATACGCCATCCATCAAGCACTCTCTAGAGGGCGGCGCGTCTTCTACACCACTCCCCTCAAAGCTCTCTCCAACCAAAAGCTGCGCGACTTCCGCCATCAATTTGGAGACGAGATGGTAGGTTTGCTGACGGGGGACATCTCCTTCAACCGAGATGCGCCGATTTTGGTGATGACTACCGAAATATTTCGGAATATGCTCTACGGTACGCCCATTGGCGCTGTCGGTGCTTCCCTCACCGGAGTCGAAACCGTCGTGCTCGACGAGTGTCACTACATGAACGATCGCCAGCGCGGTACAGTCTGGGAAGAATCAATCATCTATTGTTCCAGCGAAATTCAACTCCTCGCCCTCTCAGCAACCGTTGCTAATAGCGACCAACTCACAGACTGGATTAACAAAGTCCACGGGCCCACAGAGCTTGTCTACTCAGACTTTCGGCCAGTACCGCTACAATTCCACTTCGCCAATCAAAAAGGCGTATTCCCCCTGCTAGACGAAACCGGCAAAAGAGCTAATCCGCGATTAGTCCCCAAAAAGAAGCAGCAAAAAGCAGAAAGAGGTAGCATTCCGACTCCCACTTTGACCGATGTTTTGTCTCGGTTGGACGATCGAGATATGCTACCAGCAATTTACTTCATCTTCAGCCGTCGCGGGTGCGACCAAGCAGTAACAGAAGTAGGCAATTTCTCCCTAGTTAACGAAGCCGAAACAGCCGAACTCAAACGCATCATTGACGATTTTTTACAGCGCAACCCAGAAGCAGAACGTTTCGGTCAAAAAGAAGCACTTTTAAAAGGCATCGCCGCCCACCACGCAGGCATTTTACCCGCTTGGAAAGGTTTAGTAGAAGAACTTTTTGGCAGAGGTTTGATTAAAGTCGTATTTGCCACCGAAACCCTCGCAGCCGGGATAAATATGCCCGCCCGCACCACAGTCATTTCCACCCTGTCCAAACGCACCGACAAGGGACACCGACTGCTAAACGCTTCAGAATTCCTGCAAATGGCCGGTCGGGCGGGTCGCCGGGGCATGGACGAGCTGGGGCACGTGGTGGCAGTTCAAACGCGCTTTGAAGGCGCAAAAGAAGCCTCCTATTTGGCAACAGCGAAGGCCGACCCCCTCGCCAGTCAGTTTACGCCCAGCTACGGCATGGTGCTGAATTTGCTGCAAACTCACACTCTCGATGAAGCTCAAGAGTTGGTAGAACGCAGTTTTGGTCAATACCTTTCTACCTTGTACTTGCAACCGCAGCAATCGGAATTAGACCGGTTGCTAGGAGAATTGGCGGTGCTCGAAGAGTCTCTGGCGGCCGGAGGTAATGTCTCCAACCTGGAAAAACAGTTAGCCCATTACGAAAAATTGCAGGGAAGGCTTAAAGAAGACAAACGTTTGCTGAAAACTCTATTGCAGCAAGCAGAAGAAGCGCGAATTAAGGAGATGTCCGTAGCTGTGGCTTTTGCAGTCCTCGGCACGGTTCTGAGTCTGAAGGGCAAACACGTCCCGACAGCCAAACGATCGCACACAACCCCCGTCCCCGCCGTACTCGTTGCCAAAATCGCAGGTTCCGGTCAAGCACCAAATTTGGTATGTTTGGGCAAAGACAACCGCTGGTATATCGTCGCCATTAGCGATGTCGCCACCCTCCACGCCCAACTGCCCCGCTTGAGTGTCGCAGATACCCTCAACCCGCCACCGGAATTGACCATGAGACTCGGCCAGTGCCGCTTGGGAAGTGAAGAAACTGCTGCAATTGCTCAATCGATTCCAGAATTGCCCGCACCGGAACCGAGCCCAGAGGCGATCGAGCAACAGCAGAAAATCGCCGCCCTAGAAGATAAACTAGAAATTCACCCAGTTCTAGAATGGGGCAATCCCGGTACTTTGCTCAAGCGCCAGCGCCGCCGCGAAGAATTGAAAAAAGAAATCCGCAAAAGCGAACAAGACTTAGAAAAGCAGCGAGCTCGCTACTGGGAGCAATTTCTCAACCTAATTGACATTTTGCTAAATTTCGGCTGTTTGGAAAGAGTAATTTCGGCACATGGAAACCGAGATAATTCCTCCGACAGGTTGGTGCCGACAGTCTTGGGCCAAGCTTGCGCCGCCATTCGCGGCGATAATGAACTGTGGCTGGGTTTGTCCCTAATGTCTGCGGAGTTTGACGAACTCGATCCCCACCACCTCGCTGCTGCTTGCGCGGCCTTGGTTACAGAAGTTTCCAGGCCCGACAGTTGGACTCATTACTCCTTGTCGCCGGAAGTTTTGGCGCCTTTGGACAATCTGCAAAAAGGCCTGCGCCGCCGGTTGTTTCAAGTGCAGTACCGCCACGAAGCTGCGATCCCGATTTGGCTGGAACGGGATTTAGTGACTTTGGTGGAACAGTGGGCTCTGGGCGTGGAATGGCTGGAACTGATTAGCCATACGAGTTTGGATGAAGGGGATGTGGTGCGGATTTTGCGCCGGACTTTGGATTTCTTGTCTCAGATTCCTCATGTTCCTCACCTGTCGGATTCTTTGCGGAAGAATGCTTGTCGGGCGATGCAGTTGATCGATCGATTCCCCGTAAATGAAGCTGCAACTCAGTAAACAAGGTTCGTAGTGAGGACTTCAGTCCTTCTTTGTGCAGCAAACAAGGTTCCTAGTGAGGACTTCAGTCCTTCTTTGTGCAGCAAACAAGGTTCCTAGTGAGGACTTCAGTCCTTCTTTGTGGAGTAAACAAGGTTCCTAGTGAGGACTTCAGTCCTTCTTTGTGCAGTAAACAAGGTTCGTAGTAAGGTTCGTAGTGAGGACTTCAGTCCTTCTTTGTGGAGTAAACAAGGTTCCTAGTGAGGACTTCAGTCCTTCTTTGTGGAGTAAACAAGGTTCCTAGTGAGGACTTCCGGACTAAAGTCCTCACTACGAACCTATTTGATGGCGGTTGTTCGATCGCACGCAGTATGAGACTAACCGTAGAGTGCGGAGCGGGCAAAAATTATTAGTCTATGCTTAAAACATTCTGACAGTAAACGCACCCTACAATAACTATGCCCTATGCCCTATGCCCTATGCCCTATGCCCTATGCCCTGTGCAGGCCAGTCATCCGCGAATCTTTCTGAGACTCGGCTATATTTTCCTGATTCAGGTTGCAGAACGAGATAAAAAATTGTATGGTGCGGATTAATTGCTCTAAATTGTTATTTAAATTTTGCTATAAATAATTAGTTTAAAGCCAGAGCCCTTTGAGGGAGAAATTAAAAGAAGACTATTCATTGCTTCAATCCTCGGACTGACCGGAAGAGGTAGCTGTCAACTGTCAACTGTCAACTGTCAACTGAATGAATAAGTGGTGTGGTGGGTAATTCTCGTGTCAATGCAACAAATCAAAAAGCCCGATCGAATTCCTGAAGCCTGCTCTCAGGCTCAAAAAAAACGCTTTTTCACCTTCTTGCAAAGAGTCTTAGTTGGAACTCTAGCGAGTACATTACTCAATCTCTCAATCCTATTTCCCTCTCCGAGTTTCGCAGAAGTAGTTTTGGGAGTTGTTCGCAGTTCCGAGAATTCCCCCGACTGGGTGAAGATTACCACGCGCCTCTGGGAAAGCGGCATTGCTTACAAACCAATCAATCTCGAAGACATCAAAAATTTGGCAGATTTAGCAGGCGTCAACGTGCTGTTTTTGCCCAATATTGAAACTCTGAGTCCGGCACAAATTAAAGTTTTAGAAGCTTGGACAAAACAGGGCGGCCGCTTGATTGCTTCGGGCCCAGTCGGCCGCAGTTCCCCGGCTTTGGTGCGTCAATCTTTACGATCGCTCCTCGGCGCCTATTGGGCTTTTCCGTTGACTCAGCGGGGCGCTGTGCAACCCCGCACCCGCTGCCGCGATCTCGCTTGCACCGCTTCTAGCAACTGGGTTCCCGCCGAACAAAAAAATGCCTCAGTCCAAGGCGGTGTCTTGATTCCCGCCGACGCGAACAGTCAAACAGTCGCTACTTGGAAAGATAGTTCCGGTTCCTCCGCTGCGATCGCCACCGATCGCGCTACCTATCTCGGCTGGCGCTGGGGTAGCGACGGTTCCCCCAATATAGACTCGGCTTGGCTGCGGGCCTCGATCGCCCGCTGGGGAGGAACAATCGGTGCGCCTGCTAAACCGCCAACAGCAGCCGCACCACCGCTGCCAAATCCCCCCTCAAGAGTCACGAGAAATACCCCCAGTTCGCCGCGCAATACCCCGCTGAGCCGACTTTCTCCTTCTCCCCCCCTTCCCGAACCCGTACCTGCAACTTTTACAGACCCTTCCGATCAGTCGGCGCCGGCAGGTTTGGACGTGCAGGCAAATTCCAATAAGCCGATCGTCAGCATTGAAGCCTACTTGATGCGCCAAGAACTCACCAACCTCCTCGGCAGGTTTGAAAGCGCCCTCACAGCAGCTAATTCAGGCAATACCGCCGTCAATCTCAATGCTGCTACCCCCCCTCAACTGGTGGCCTCCACCAACAGTGTCGGTGAACCTGCCCAGAGTCGCCCGTTGGTTTTGCAGGGAGCAACGACGCGGGCGATCGCCCAAGCCCGCCAGGTTTTGCAAAATTTTGACCAACTCCTGCAAGAGCAAAAATACGCCCAGGCCAGACAGCAGTGGGTGCAAGCGCGCCAACTTCTCTGGCAAAATTACCCCCAGGAAGGGCAGCGCGTTGGGGCGGAAATTCGAGCCGTTTGGCTCGATCGCGGTACGATCGTCGCAGCGCGATCGGAACAGGGTTTGGCCGCTGTGTTCGATCGGCTCGCCGCCGCCGGCATCAACACCGTTTTCTTTGAAACTTTGAATGCCGGATATCCGATTTATCCCAGTCAAGTTGCACCGCAACAAAACCCCCTCACAGTTGGCTGGGATCCCCTGGAATCTGCGGTTAAATTAGCCCGCGAACGAGGCATGGAACTCCACGCTTGGATTTGGACTTTTGCCACCGGCAATAAACGCCACAATACTTTAATTGGCAAACCTGGTTCTTATCCAGGCCCGGTACTTTCTGCCTATCCAAATTGGGCAAATATTGACAATAAAGGACGCACGCAAAACCCTAACGATGGTAAATTTTATCTCGATCCGGCTAACCCGGAAGCGCGCAGTTATTTACTGCGAATTATCAACGAAATTACCAGCCGCTACAAAGTAGATGGCGTGCAATTAGACTACATCCGCTATCCTTTTCAAGATGACAATGCAGGTTTTGTCTACGGTTACGGTGCAGCAGCAAGGCAGCAATTTAAACAGTTAACTGGTACCGATCCGGTCAATATCTCGCCGAGTTCCGGCAATTTGTGGCGGCAGTGGGTTGAGTTTAAAACCAATCAAATTAATAGTTTTGTAGCTGAAGTATCTCAGCTTTTGCGGCAGAATTATCCGCGCACAATTCTGTCAGTAGCGGTATTTCCGCACCCCGAAAGTCAGCGGATTTACAAAATTCAGCAAAATTGGGAAGTTTGGGCGCGTCAGGGCATTGTAGACTTGATTGTGCCGATGACTTATGCTTTGGATACTAATCGACTTCAGCGCATAACTGAACCGCTAGCAAAGGAACAAATGCTCGGTTCGGCTTTGATTTCTCCCTCGGTTAAGTTGTTGACTCTCCCGGAAGTTGTGGCGATCGACCAAATTCAAGCTTTGCGCGATTTGCCGACAGGGGGCTATGCTATTTTTGCGGTGGAAAGTATCAACAGCGGGATGCAGGGCTTTTTTAACCGCACTCAAGGGCGATCGGTACGTTCCACTTCCGCTTCCGAACCAATTCCTTACCGCCAGCCCTTTGCAGCAGCAGCTTCGCGGTATACTGCTCTCAAGCAGGAATGGAGTTTTTTGTTGGCTAACAATCAGTTGCGGGTGTCGGAATCTGAACTGAAAGTTCTCAAAAGTCGATCGGACGAATTGGGTCTTGCTTTGAGTAGATTGGCAGCCACTCCTTCTGGTGAAAGTCTAGCAACCGCTAAAAGATTGTTGGCGAGTTTTCAATCTCAATTTCAATCTTCGATGCGCTTGCATTCTGGGGAGAATAGCTATCAGGTGCAAACTTGGCAAAATCGTTTGGAAAGCTTGGATATGCTGTTGCGTTACGGCGAAAGGGTGGAGTTGAATCGCAGGTAAATGCAGGTGTTTCGGGTGCCGGTGGCTGCGGATAGTGCGATCGTACCCAATCATCGGCTCTGGGCAAAAATACGCTATAGTTATTTGAATTCATACCTGTACAGTTGTCAGTAAGCTAAAATCCCAGTCCTGCACTCATAGTAATGTCCATTGCCTGCAATAAGTGGTGGACATCTACAGCACTTTTCAGGTAAGTGCTCCATCATGTCCTCCGAGAACAACTACAATAAAATCGGTTTGTAGTGAGGACTTTAGTCCTCATCAAATCAAAGGACTAAAGTCCTCACTACAAACACTTTTTTTAGGTAATTAACTGGATTTGAGATGACTCGTTCGTGTATCGCTCCAAGATTTTAACATCTACTAATTTCCCTTGCCAATTTCAATTACTCTTAGGATGAATATGTTTCCTAAACCGCTGAATCGCTTTGCTACCAAAATTATCGGCAAAGCTCCATTACAAACTGTGCTCGTGGTTCCTTTTTTAGTGCAAATTGTCGGCACCGTAGGAGTTGTAGGTTGGCTCTCGTTCCAAAACGGTCAGCGCGCGGTCAACGATGTGGCCGCTCAGTTGCGGGGAGAAACTAGCGCTCGCATCAAAGACCGTATTGAAAATTATATGTCAATTCCCCACATTGTCAATCACCTGAACGTTCAAGGCATAAAATTGGGGCAGTTGAACCTAGAAGACAAACCAAAACTCGAACTTCATTTCCTCGAACAAATTCAATATTTTGATTCAATCAGCATCATTTACACAGGCAAAGAAAATGGATACCACTCGGGAGCAATCCGCACTAAAGATCGGATTATGATATCTGCTGCTGACAGTTCGACTGGCAATAAATTGGCTCGATATACTGCTGATTCTCAGGGAAACCGCGTTAAATTAATCGAAATTTCCCCCCAAAAATACGACCCGCGATCTCGTCCTTGGTACATAGCAGCGGCTCTAGCCAAAAAACCTATTTGGAGTCCAATTTATACAGACTTCTTGACCAGAGAACTGGCAATTACTGCTGCTTTGCCTATCTACGACAATGCTGGCAAGCTGTTAGGAGTAGCTGGCAGCGATTTGCTGTTTTCCAAAATAAAAGAATTTCTCGTCAGCCTCAAAATTGGCAAGTCGGGACAAACTTTTGTGATGGAGCGATCGGGGATGTTAATTGCCACTTCCACGCCCGGTAAAGAATTCGCAATGGAAGGTAAAGAAGCCAAACGCATCAAAGCTTCAGCAAGCGAGAATCCAATAATTCGCCAAACCGCACAGCATTTAGAAAAATCATACCAAAACTTAGCTAAAATCAATAATTCTCAACAGCTTGCGTTTGATGTTGACGGCAAGCGAAATTTTATTCAGGTAACTCCTTTTCAAGACGATCGAGGGTTGGATTGGCTGATTGTGGTAGTTGTGCCAGAGTCCGACTTTATGCAGCAAATTAACGCCAATACGCGCAGCACTTTTTTGCTGTCGGTTGCAGCTTTGATTGGGGCGACTATTCTGGGAATTCTTACTGCTAAATGGGTGGTGCGACCGATTTTAAAATTGAATGCGGCGGCGCAAGCTTTGGCACGCAATGAATGGGATACAAAGCTCGCTCTGAATCGCGAAGATGAACTCGGAGAACTTGCCGCTGCTTTCAACAGCATGGCAGAGCAATTGCAGCATTCATTTACTTCGCTCTCGGAAAGCGAAAGCCGAGTCAAACAATTTCTCAATGCAGTACCGCTAGGCATTTTTATTACCGAGCCAAACGGTCAACCTCACTACATTAATCCTACAGGAGAGCAACTTTTAAGTCAAGGCATTATCGAAACAGATGCCGAAAATTTGCGCCAAGCTTACAAAGTTTATTTAGCTGGAACCCAGGAAATTTACCCGGCGGAGCGCGACCCAATGTTAAATGCTTTGCAGGGTAAAAGTGTCACTGTTGATGACATTGAAATCTCCTCGAATGACAAAACTGTTCCCATGCAAATTTCGGGAACTCCTATTTACGACGCCCAAGGACATATCATCTACGGGATGTGCGCTTTTCAAGATATTACGGAACGCAAAATAGCGGAAAAAATGTTAAGGGAATACAACGAAAATTTAGCAGTCCAAGTTGCCGAACGTACCGCCGATCTTGCCAAGGCAAAAGAAAAGTTTTCTAAAGCTTTTCGTTCTAGTCCAAATGCAATTACGATCACAAGAATCCGTGACGGTCGTCATATAGAAGTCAATGACAGCTTTTGCCGGATGATCGGCTACAGTCGGGAAGAAATTATTGGTAAAACAGCGGTAGAACTCAATTTTTGGGCGAGTTTGGGAGAGCGCGACCGCATGATTCAAATGTTAAAAAATAAAACTGCCATTCACAATTACGAGCTGAGGTTTCGCAATAAAAATGGTACAGAAAGAACGGCGCTGCTGTCGATCGAAACTATCGATATTGACGGAGAAGCTTGTTTTTTGTCGATTTCTAGCGATATTACCGATCGCCAAAAAGCAGAAGCAGCCCTCCGGGAAGCAGAAGAAAAGTACCGCAATATTTATGAAAATGCTTTAAACGGGATTTTTCAAACTGCTGGTGACGGAAAATACATCAGCGCTAACCCCGCTTTAGCTGAACTCTACGGTTACGCATCGCCCGCAGAATTAATCGCAGCACAGCCGAATTTCAAAAACCGGCTTTACGTGAAACCCAACCGCCGCAGCGAATTTATAGCGTTGATCGACGAGTACGGGATACTGTCTAATTTTGAATCGGAAATTTACCGCAAAGATGGTAGCATCATTTGGATTTCTGAAAATTGTCGGGCTGTGTGCGATCCTGCAGGAAATTTACTTTACCACGAAGGTTTTATTAAAGACATTACGGATAGCAAACAAGCACAAATTAAAATGCAGCAGGCGAAAGAAGCCGCCGAAGCAGCAAACAAAGCTAAAAGTACCTTTCTCGCCAATATGAGCCACGAATTGCGATCGCCCCTGAACGCAGTCATCGGCTTTGCTCAAGTCATGATCCGCAGTAAAAATCTGTCTCCCGAAAATCAAGAAGATGTCGGAATTATTCTGCGGAGCGGTGAACATTTGCTGGCTTTAATTAACCAAGTTTTAGACTTGTCAAAAATTGAAGCCGGACGCACTACCATCAATGAAAAAAGCTTCGATTTATATAGACTTCTCGACGATTTAGAAGATATGTTTGCTCTCAAAGCTGAGGAAAAAGGCTTGCAATTAATCTTCGATCGAGACGCGGAAGTTCCCCATTACATTTCCACCGATGAAGTGAAATTGCGTCAAGTATTAATTAATTTGCTCAACAATGCAATTAAATTTACTTCACAAGGTGGAGTGTCGGTGCAAGTGAAAGGAGGAAAGCGGAATTTACACAAAAACAGCGCTGATGAAATGCCCGGCCGCTACTCGCTCCATTTTGAAGTTCAAGATACTGGTGCAGGCATTGCTGCCGAAGAAATCCATCAGTTGTTTGAAGCATTTGTGCAGACAACAACGGGTAAAGATTCTCAAGAAGGCACGGGTTTAGGTTTAGCGATCAGCCGCCAGTTCGTGCAATTGATGGGAGGTGAAATTACTGTTAGCAGCGAGGTTGGCAAGGGTGCACTATTTCAGTTTGACATCCAAGTTCATCTGGTGGAAGCTAGTGATATTGAAAGCAAAAAAGCTCTAGGTCGAGTTGTTGCCCTCGAACCGAATCAGCCACCTTACCGCTTGCTAATTGTGGACGACAAACCTTTGAACCGCCAACTGTTAGTAAAACTTCTCAGTCCGTTGGGATTTCAGTTGAGAGAAGCGAATAACGGTCAAGAAGCGGTGGATATTTTTAGGGATTGGGAACCGCATCTGATTTGGATGGACATGAGAATGCCTGTAATGGACGGGTACGAGGCAACGAAACAGATTAAAACTACAACTGGCGGGCAAGCAACGGCGATTGTGGCCCTGACTGCTAGCGTTTTGGAGGAAGAACGGGCGGTGATTCTTTCGACGGGTTGCGATGATTTTATGCGGAAACCGTTCCGAGAGGAGGATATCTTTGCGGCCATGGGGAAACATTTAGGAGTACGCTATATTTATGAAGAGCCAACAGAGGTCAGTGTGGCGGGTGCAGGGGAGTCAAGTAAGGAGGTGCTGACACCGGAGGATCTCGCCTCTCTTTCTCCAGACTGGAGGACTCAATTTAAGCAAAATATTTTGAGTGTGGACATGGAGGCGATCGCCAGTTCGATCGCACAAATCGGCACTATCAACCCCTCTCTAGCTGGCACGCTTCAAGATTGCATTAATAATTTTGAATACGACAAGATTTTGAACGTAATAGATCGCAGCGAACAACAGTAACTACCGATGAATTTAACTTTACCGAACACCAATCGAGCTAATATTTTAGTAGTGGACGACACGCCACAAAATCTGCGGCTGCTGACCGGAATTTTGAGCGAAAAAGGCTATCAAGTTCGCCCTGTTCCCAACGGCAAGCTAGCACTGTCTGCCGCTCAAAAAATGCCCCCAGATCTAGTGCTGCTGGATATTATGATGCCGGAGATGGATGGCTATGAAGTTTGTCAGCGACTCAAAGATTCTGAACTAACAAAAGACATTCCGGTAATTTTCATCAGTGCGATTAACGACGTGATGGATAAAGTTAAAGCTTTTGGAGTTGGAGGAGTGGACTTTATTACCAAACCGTTTCAGGTTGAAGAAGTTTTAGCCCGGATCGAAACTCATTTAAAAATTTGTTTGCTGCAGCAAAGTTTGCAAGAAAAAAATCAAGATTTAGCAACTGCTATTTACCAACTGCAAGCCACCCAAGAGCATTTGATTCAATCGGAAAAAATGGCGGCACTGGGACAACTGATTGCGGGCATTGCCCACGAAATCAATACCCCTCTGGGCATTATAGGTTCCTCTATTGATAATATTTCTAATTTCTGGGACGAAAATTTAGCAAAAATGCCTCAATTTTTTCAACAACTTACTGAAGAAAGTCAAGCTGGTTTTTTAGCTTTGCTGCACAGGTCTACCAATCAAGAAACGCTATTTACTAGCAGAGAAAAACGAAAGATTAAGCAGCAGTTGAGTAACGAGTTGATGGCAGGAGGCATTGAAAATGCTGAAGAAATAGCGGATAGTTTAGTTGATATGGAGATTTACGATAACATAGAAGAATTGTTGCCATTTTTAAAATTACCGGATTGGGAAGTGGTTTTCAATACTGCTTACCAGTTTGCGAGCTTTAAGAAAAGTATTAGCCTGATCCAAAGAGCGACAGCCAAGTCGGGAAAAGTAGTATTTGCCTTAAAAAGCTACGCTCATTTCGATAGCAAGCAAGAAAAAGTCCAGGCGAACTTGCACGATGGCATTGAAACGGTGTTAACTCTTTATCAAAATCAACTAAAACACGGGATAGAAGTAGTCAAGAATTATGGAGATTTACCGAAAATTATGTGCTATCCCGATGACTTAAATCAAGTTTGGACAAACCTAATTCACAATGCCCTGCAAGCAATGGATTATAAAGGTATTTTGATGATTGAAACTCAGCAGCAAGAGGCAAATATTGTCATCAAATTTACTGATGACGGCAAAGGTATTCCCCCACAAGTGCTTCCCAAAATTTTTCAGCCATTTTTTACGACTAAATCTGCCGGCGAAGGTAGCGGTTTGGGATTGGACATTGTGAGAAAAATTGTTGACAAACATGAAGGTACAATTGCTGTAGATTCGGTACCGGGGCAGACAAGCTTTACAGTCTCGCTGCCAATTTATTAACCAAAACTTACCCGCAGGGGGCTGATTCCCGGTGGCACTCGGGGCACTCTCGCTGACAAAGACAAGATTTATTGCGAGAAACCGGGTTTCTGTTCGGAAGTCCTATTAAAATAAGATAGGAGACAGATATAGTGCATCCTCGCCCCAAATCAATAACACAGAAGCAAATCATGTCGGTAAACCCATTAAAATAACAGCAGAGAGCAAAAGATGAATAAGCCTGTAATTCTTTGCGTTGACGATGAACCCGATATCTTGAAGACTCTCAAGATGCAGCTCAAAAATGAATTTAAAGATGATTACTTTTACGAATTAGCCGAAAGTGGTGATGAAGCTTTAGATTTACTGGAGGAGTTTCCAGAAGAAGCTGAGGTGATTGTGGTTGTTTCTGATTGGCTGATGCCGGGAATTAAAGGTGACGAACTGTTAATTAGAGTTCACCAAAAATATCCTAAAATCGTTAAGGTGATGTTGACGGGGCAAGCGGATAAAGCTGCTCTTCAGCGGGCAGTCAAAGAAGCCGACTTGTACTGCTGTTTGTACAAACCGTGGAAAAGCAAAGAGTTAATAGATACGATAAAATCTGGGCTGGCAAAGTTATCATGAAAAAACCTGTGATTGTGTGTATTGATGACGAACCTGATGTTTTGAACAGTTTAAAGATAGAACTGAAAAAGGCGATCGGGGATCGGTGTATTATTGAAACGGCTGAGGGAGGGGAAGATGCTTTAGAGTTGCTGGAAGATTTGCAGGCCGATGAATACGAGATTGCTTTGGTGCTTTCCGATTATATCATGCCGGATATTAAAGGGGATGAACTGCTTAAAAAAATCCACGAACGATCGCCGGAAACCCTGACTATTATGCTGACGGGGCAAGCTGATTTGGAAGCCCTGAGCAATGCTATCAAGTATGCTAAGTTGTACCGTTACATCCCTAAACCTTGGCAAAATGAAGATTTAAAATTAACGGTAGTAGAAGCAATTCACAGTTACTTGCAAGACCAAAAGTTAACAGATGAAATTCTGAAGCGGCAAGAAGTCAATGAGGAGTTGAAGCTAGTAAATGCGGCGCTGTCGGCGAGCGAAAGCCGCCTGAAGCAATTTTTAGCAGCTTTGCCGGTGGGGGTATCTGTTTACAATCCCGATGGCTCGATCGCCTATTTCAACCAAGCAGCGCGGGATTTGCTGGGTGCAGACACGATCCCGGAAAGCACTGCGGAACAATTAGCTGCAACTTATCAACTGTATGTTGCCAATACCGATCGGCTTTACCCGCCGGACAATCTGCCAATTTTGCGCGCGCTTAAAGGAGAATTTGTCAAGGTTGACGATGTAGAAATCCGTCAAGATGGCAGAATAATTGCGATCGAGATCAATACTACGCCGATTTTTGACGGTAGCGGAAATATTGTTTATGCGATCGCAGCTTTTCAAGATATTAGCGATCGCAAACAAGCCGAAAAAATACTAGCAGATTACCAGCACACCTTAGAAACCCAAATTGACGAACGCACAGAACAACTGCAACAAGCAAAAGAAGCGGCTGAAGCTGCAAACAAAGCTAAAAGTACGTTTTTGGCAAATATGAGCCACGAGTTGCGTACTCCTCTCAATTCCATACTGGGTTTTGCACAAATCATGGAAGGCAGCCTCAATCTTGCTGTCGAAAACCGAGAAAATATGAGAATAATTCGCCGCAGTGGCGAACACTTGCTCACCCTGATCAATGAAGTTTTGGACTTGTCAAAAATCGAAGCGGGGCGGATGATTGTCGATCCGAAAAACTTCGATCTCTACCGCTTGCTTGACGACTTGCAAGATATGTTTTTACTGCGCGCCAAAAAACAAGAATTGCAGTTGCTCTTCCAGCGCGAGGCTGAGGTTCCCCAGTACGTGCGAACCGATGATATTAAACTGCGACAAGTGCTGATAAATCTGCTCAGCAATGCGATTAAATTTACGCAAACTGGTAGGATTATATTAAGAGTTAGAAACTTAGAAAATTCGGGAATTGTTGATTTATTGGCGAGTCCAACAGCTTGCTTTGATACTACAAAAAGTATTAGGAATTTTTCCAGCGATAGAAGTGAGTTTGCTCTAGTTGAATTGAGGGATGATGTTGATGATTTAACTAGGGATCAGGTGGTTTTTCTTCAGTTTGAAATAGAAGATACAGGAGTTGGCATTGCTCCGGAAGAATTGGGCAATGTTTTTAAGGCATTTGTGCAAACAGCTTCCGGTCAAAAAACTCAGAAAGGCACGGGTTTAGGATTGACAATCAGCCGTCAATTTGTCCGCCTGATGGGAGGAGAAATCGTCGTAGAAAGTCAACTGGAACGCGGCACTACTTTTAAATTTGAGATTCCAGTCGGTGCGGTTGATGCTGCTGATATTCCCGCCCCGGAAATTAACCTCGAAGTTACTGGGTTGGAACCAAATCAACCCTGCTACCGGATTTTAATTGTAGACGATCGCGAAGATAACCGCCAACTTTTAGTCAAAATGCTTTCTCCATTGGGTTTCAAGCTGCAACAAGCTGCCAACGGCCGCGAAGCAGTAGAAATCTGGGAAAATTGGCATCCGCACTTAATTTTGATGGATATGCGAATGCCCGTGATGGACGGCTACGAAGCTACTAAAGAAATTAAGGACAGAATACAGCAGAGAGAGCAAGAGTACCAAGGAAGCGGGGAAATGAATATTTCCGGTTTCGATCCCCTGATTCCGAAGATTATTGCTTTGACAGCTAGTACCATTGAAGGGAGGCGATCGTTTGCTTTATTGGTGGGCTGCGACGATTTTATTAGCAAACCTTTCCACAAAACAGATATATTGGATACCCTCAACAAACATTTGGGTGTCAAGTATCTCTACTCTAACTCAACGGATTTGATGTCAGCGGGCGATCGCCACAATCAATCTGACTCACCCTATAATGTTGCGCTTGCTTATTTACCCACACTTCCCGCAGAATGGATAGATAACATGAGGCAGGTAATCCGCTGTGCTGATTTTGACTTAATTGCTAGGACGATCGAGGAAATAAGGGATGATCATCCTGAATTTGCCGAAATCCTCCAGGGTCATCTCGATAATTTTGATTACCAGAAAATTCTCAATTTAATTGCCGAGGCGGAGGAATCAGATCGTGGAGATGAAGGCGGAACAAACTGAAAACTATCAAGCAGATATTTTAGTAGTTGACGATACGCCAGATAATCTGCGTTTGTTGATTAGAATTTTGCAAAAAAATGGCTATAAAATTAGACCTGTTACTAATGGGTTTTCTGCTATAGATGCAATTCAGTCTAGCGTCCCTGATTTGATTTTGCTGGATATTATGATGCCGGATATTAACGGTTATGAATTATGTCAAAGATTGAAAGTGCAACCGCAATTTAGCGAAATTCCTATCATTTTTATCAGCGCGTTAGAAGAAGGAATAGATAAGGCAAAAGCTTTTGAAGTTGGCGGAGCAGATTATATCACAAAACCTTTTCAAGTAAAAGAAGTATTGGCGCGAGTGAGCAATCAACTTACTGTGCGTTCCTTGCAAATGCAATTGCAAGAAAAAAATCAAAAGTTAACCGATCAAAATGTCCAGTTGCACCAGGAAATTGCCGATCGCCGTCAGGTTGAAATGGAAACAAGATTGCTGCTGGAGGCAACTCAAGCTATTAGCAAGTCTGAGGATTTTGAATCTGCTATAGATGTGATTTTAGGTTTAATTTGCAAAACTATTGAATGGAATCTGGGCGAAGCTTGGATTCCTAGCAGTGACGGTGGCGTTTTAAGATGCGCTAGAGGCAGGTACGTCAGCGATTCGAGTTTTGCCCAATTCCGACAGACAAGTTGGCAGTTAACTTTCTCTCCGGGTGCGGGACTCCCGGGGAGGATTTGGCAGTCGCAGCAGTTTGAATGGATCGAGGATGTTGCTACTGCACCGGAACAAGTTTTTTTGCGATCTGAAATTGCGGTGAATGTGGGCTTGAAAGCAGCTTTTGGTTTGCCAATTTTGGTGGACAACCAAGTGTTAGCTATTTTGATTTTTTATCGCGAAAAAGTTCTGGAACCTCAGCCGCGCTTGGTGGAATTGGTGAGTGCGGTTGCTACGCAGCTCGGTTCGATGATTCAGCGGAAACAGGCTGAAGCAGCGCTGAAATTGCAGCAAGAGCAAACAGAGAAATTGCTGCTGAATATTTTGCCTAAACCTATTGCTGAGCGCTTGCAAAAAGAGCAAAAGCTGATCGCGGATCATTTTGATGAGGTGACGGTATTGTTTGCTGATTTGGTGGGTTTTACGGAGTTTTCGGCTCACAAAAGTCCGACGCAGTTGGTAGAAATTTTGAATGGGATTTTCTCGGAGTTCGATCGCTTGTCTGAGTTGCACGGGTTGGAAAAGATTAAGACGATTGGCGATGCTTACATGGTGGTTGGAGGTTTGCCGACGGCGCGCCCGGATCACGCGGAGGCGATCGCACTTTTAGCTTTGGAGATGCAGGCAGCTTTGAGAAAGTTTAATATCAAAATTGGAGAAAGTTTTCAATTGCGGATCGGAATTCACAGCGGTTCGGTGGTGGCGGGAATTATTGGGATTAGCAAATTTAGCTATGATTTGTGGGGAGATACTGTGAATGTTGCTTCGCGGATGGAGTCGAACGGATTGCCGGGTAAAATTCAAGTGACTGCGCCGACTTACGAGGGTTTGAAAGAGCAGTTTGTTTTTGAAGAACGGGGTCATATCGCGGTGAAAGGTAAAGGAACAATGCTGACTTATTGGTTGGTAGAAGAAAAAACTAAATCTATTTAGTTTTGAGAGGTCAATTTCAATTAATATTAAAATTAGATCTAAATCGCACTTTCTGGAGGACTCATCTGCATGCAAACAGTTGAAACAAAATCGCCGACAGCATTGAAAAGAGTCCTAATTGTTTTAATATCGCTGGTAGCTGTGGCGGTACTGGCGATCGCAACTTTTATCCTAATTCCCGGAGAAAAAACAGTGTTTGCTGGAAAAAGACCTACCAATATCGGCATTGTGTCAGGAAAACTGGCAGCGTGCCCTGCTTCCCCCAACTGCGTCAGCAGCTTCAGTCAAGATGCCGAACACCAAATTGAGCCTTTGGCTTACACTGCGTCGCCTGCTGAGGCTATGGCCAAGCTCAAAGGGGCGATCGAGTCCTCGGGCAAAACTAAAATTATCACCGCAACCGATAATTACCTCTATGCGGAGTTCACCAGCGCTTTGATGGGTTTTGTGGATGACGTGGAATTTTTGGTAGATGATGGGGCAAAGGTGATTCACGTGCGATCGGCTTCGCGTCTGGGAGAGTCGGATTTAGGAGTCAACCGCAAACGCATAGAAACCATCAGAGCTCAACTAAGTCAAGTCTAAACTTAAAATTTCTAGCTTTCCTGAAGCCCCTCTCCTGCAACATTCTGAAACTACCGGCACGTAGTTGGGATGCAAGCCCTCTTTGCGATATATACGTCTAAAGGAGGCTCAAGACCAACTACGTACCTAATTTTTATTTCGTTCCTCGCAATCACACTACCCCTAACTGAACCGTATGGTGACTCAATATGGAATTGAATTGCTGAGTACGCTAGTACCGACACCGCGCTGTATTCCTATAGTATTAAACGCCCTAAATTGAACACTTCAGACTTTAGGGAGAGGGAAGTTAAGCCATTAATTTCTACTATTAATTTAAGTAGAGCGACGAGGAAAAAACACATGGCACTTCAAAGAATTGCAGATTTTGAGCCTAACTATAAGGAAGAAATATTTGCCGGAGACGACATCAAGGGATTTGATGTTTATGCCGGCGACTCTGACGAAAAAGTAGGCACCGTTTATGACGCTTTGGTTGATGAAACTGGCCGCTTTCGCTATCTGGTAGTTGATACCGGAATCTGGATTTTTGGTAAAAAAGTATTGCTGCCGATCGGCTCGGCCCGGTTCGACTACGGAGCCCATCGCGTCTACGCCACAGGCCTTCGCAGCAAAGCTCAAGCAGAACAACTGCCGGCTTACAATGAATTAGAACCAGTAGATTACGATCGCGAAGAACAGGTAAGAGGCGTCTACCGCAATCAAGGCACAGCAGCAAGCACAGCAGCAGCAAGCAAAGCAACTCCTGCTAGCTACGATCGCAGCAATTACAGCTACGATATGGATCGCCCCCTCTACGAAACCAACGAACAGAACCACCAAAATCTCAAGCTTTATGAAGAACGCTTGGTTGCCAACAAACAGCGCGCCAAAACAGGCGAAGTAGCAGTTGGTAAGCGCGTGGAAACTGAAACAGCAAGAGCTTCAGTTCCCATTGAAAAAGAACGAGTGGTAATCGAGCGAGTCACACCAGTCGAAGCTGGTAGAGTAGTTTCAGTCGGCGAGGCTGACTTCCAATCAGGGGAAGTTGCACGCATGGAAGTCTACGAAGAAACGGCCGACATTCACAAGGAAGCCTACGTGCGCGAAGAAGTCAACGTCAGAAAAGAAGTTGTTCGCAGCACGGTTGACGGGGAAGAAACCTTGCGCCGTGAAGAATTAGACATTCAGACTGACGGAACTCCGGTTGTAGATAATAAAACTATCTAAACCAACCGCAGGAAGTCTTGAATAGGAATTACGCATTAATCACATAATTCTCTTACCGCACAGGTTTGAATTTGGCGATCGCGCAATTCCTAGATGACGCGATAGGCTTCAGTTAAGCCAGATCGTCCTGGCGCTCCCCCTTAAGAAATACGGTGGTTTTATTCTGAGGATAGGAGATATAAAACTACCAAAAGTATCGCTCAAAGATCGGCTCGCACTTGGGCCAAGGTACGTAGTTGCGCTTCAGCGCTCTTTGCTTATATTATAAAGAGCGCTTTCATCGCAACTACATACCTAATTTTTCTGACGACGATAACACAGCTATAACGGGGGGTGGAGTGCGAAACTTGTCGGTTTTTGGCAAAGTTTATGCACTTTCCCAGAAATAATTAGTTGAAAGCCCCAAGCTTTTTCGGGAGAAATTAAAATCAGACAATTCATTACTCCATTTCTCTTCCTTCTAGGTAGAGGTCGCTCTCAAACTGTCAATTGTCAACTGTCAACTGTCAACTGTTGAACCGCCTTTACCAATTCGCCCCAATTCATAATAAAAATCCCTAAGCAGGAAAGTTTAAAAAATGAACGGTCAAGCATCCGCCGGAAAAGTAGCCACAGCGAAATCAGCTACCCGTCTCAACCGGGTGCCGGAAAAAGTCAGAACTAAGCTAAAAAGTTTTACAGTCAAAGACAACCAAGGTCACTTGGTAGGCAAAATCAAAGATGTCTATTTCGATCCTAACGGTCAGCTAAACTTTGTGGTATCAGGGCTAGGTCGCGAAAATCCCCGCATTTTTTTATTAAGTATTAAGCTGCTCAAAAAAGTAGATTATCATCAAAAAACTCTGTTTGTAAGTATTAAGTCCGATGCGGTCGATCTGCTGCCCGGATTTGTGGGAACGGCAGAGTATGAATATTTAGGAAAATCCTCAGAACAGCTTGATGAAGTGAGCAATAGCGAGTCAACTAATCCCTCAACAGTTATGTCAAATCTAACAGATGCCGATCGCACAAATGAAAATTTGGATACGGATGAGCACGACGAAAACTTGGATGTGGTCGATCGAGAAGTAATTCGCCTGCTAGAAGAACGATTGGTAATCAATCGCAGCAAGCGCAAAGTCGGCGAAGTCATAGTCCGCAAAGAAATTGAGACTCGGATGGTACAAGTGCCGATCCAGTGGGAAAAGTTGATTGTCGAACAAGTCGGCGACGAGCCCAAGGTGTTGGCAGAGATAGATTTGGGCGAGGGAAACATCACCGGTATAGATTTGGCAGAGATTAAGAGCGATCGCCAGGAACCGACAGTTAAGGCAGAATTTACGTCTGTGCAGAAAGCTAGCAAAATCTTAAATGCGATCGCCTCTCAACCCCGCCACGGTTGCGTCAAAGTCCGCCTAGAAATAGTTTTGGAAGACAAGCAACTTGAGGATACGTACCAAAAATGGATGACGGAACACCATTCAGATGACCAAAATCAAATGAGTTTGTAGTGAGAACTAAAGTCCTCAGATTTTGAAGATCGCGAAAGTCCCAACGATCGAACATTTTGAAATTTTGGGCGATCGGCTTTTTCGACAAAATCTTACCAAATTGCGGTAAAATTGTGCTGGTCAAATTTAGAAGTATGTGAAAATGCCCAGCACCATCTCCGACATTAATGTAAAAACGATCGCAGGCGCAGACAAGCAGCTAGGAGAGTACGCTGGCAAGGTACTCTTGATAGTTAACGTAGCTTCTTACTGCGGCTATACACCTCAATACAAAGGACTCGAAGAATTGAGCCAGAAGTACGGCGCCCAGGGCCTTTGCGTGTTAGGATTTCCCTGCAACGACTTCGGAGCTCAAGAACCTGGAAGCAACGCAGAAATCGTCAATTTCTGCACTACCAAATACGGTGTCAGCTTTGAATTATTTGACAAAGTAAGCGCTAAAGGCAGCCAGCAGCACCCGCTGTACGCTAAGCTTACGAATGCAGTCGATCCCAAGGGCGAGGTTTCCTGGAATTTTGAGAAATTCTTAGTTAGCAAGCAGGGTGAAGTTGTTGCCAGATTCCGCAGCAGCGTGGGCCCAGATTCGCCGGAATTGATCGCTGCGATCGATCGAGAATTGGCAAAATAAAAAGTTATTGTAGGGTGCGTCAGGGCTGAATGTTTTAAATACAGACTAACACTTTTATCCCTGACGCACCCTACGGTTAGTTAGCTTGTTTTTTCTTCTCTTTTCCATTGTTGAGAAGCAATCAGCAATTAACAAATACCGATGATTGGATTTAATTGGAGAACGTTTTAATTTAATGGAAAACACATCGGGATTAGATTTAGCTGTAGGTTTACTGGCGTTCGCGATTCTGGGAGGCGGGCTGGCCATGCTATTTGTAGGTATGGCATCGTTCCCTAAAGAAAAGTAACAATAATTGAGATTATGTCCTAACTACGATCAAACTTTAAATTGGTTCGTAGTGAGGACTTCAGTCCTCATAGAAATCTGAGGACTGAAGTCCTCACTACAAACTTGGGATAAATTTCACAGCATCCAATTTTAACATTCGCAATTGACAACCATGCAAACTACCGAAAGCACCGTCAAAATTGTCCTGGCGCCGGGGAACTTGCGCCGCGTGCACCACATCGCTTTAAACGTGCGCGATATGGAAGCTTCCCGCCACTTCTACGGTACAATTCTCGGCTTGCACGAACTCACAGGTGCAGAAATTCCCGCAAGTTTAACCGAAATGGTCGCGGATGGCAAAGTCGCTAATTTCATCACTCCAGACGGGACTGTGATTGACTTATTTTGGCAGCCTGATTTGGAACCGCCAAACCCAGATCCCGAGAAAGCTTTTACTCGCGCCAACCACTTGGCCTTTGATATCGATCGCGATTTGTTCGATCGCGCCCTGGAAGTGCTAAAGTCTAATGAAATTGCGATCGACAGCGGCCCGGTAACGCGCGCTACAGGACGCGGCATTTACTTTTACGATCCCGATGGATTTATCATCGAAATCCGCTGCGATGCAGACAATACGGCGGTTTGAACCAGGTTTAGACAAACGAAGTCCATGCCAAGCCGGCTGAAGAAAATAACGTAATTTTAACCGCCCCCTCGGAAACCCGCTTGGAGTGGGTTTTGTGTGTGTAGACGCGGTTTCAACCGCCGTCTTATAGCGGTTCTCAAAAAAGTGAGGTATGCGCGGTTTGGCCTATGCCCTATGCCCTATGCCCTATTCCCAGTCGTCCGCGAATCTTTCGCTTGGAAGGCTATATCTTATTTACTAACAGGTTGCTTCGGCCAAGTAAACCTAAAAATTGCTCCCTCACCTTCCGCAGATTCCAGAGAAATAGTGCCGCCTTGAGATTCGACAATTTTCTTCACCAGCGACAAACCAATGCCAGTATTTTCAACTTTATCGCGAGCTTCCAAAGTCTGAAAAATCACAAAAACTTTATCGTGATATTGAGGAGCAATCCCCGGCCCGTCATCCGCTACAGCAAACTCGTAAAAAGTCTCTAACTCTTTAACCGATATGTGGACTTGACCGGATTCACTTCTATTGTGCTTGATGGCGTTGCTAATTAAATTAGAGAAAACCTGCTGCAACGGCAATCTTTCGGTCACAAAAGTTGGCATTCCCGGTTCAACTTTCACCTCAAATCCCGACGGCGGCGCTAAAGAATCAATAATTTCTGCTAATAATTTCCCAACTTTTACAGTTTCTGAAGCTACTTGAATGCGTCCGACGCGGGAATATTGCAGCAGTCCCTCAATCAATGATTCCATGCGGTGAACTCTGCCGCGCAGCAGGTTCATTTGGTGCAGAGTATCCTCTGTCATCGAGTCGCTGAGGTCTTCTTCTATCCAACTGCTGAGATTTGCGATCGCCCTGAGCGGCGCTTTCAAATCGTGAGAAACTACATAAGCAAACTGGTCTAACTCTTGATTCCGCTTTCTTAACACACTTGTCGTCTTAGCCAGCGTTTGCGCCGTCCAACTCAATTCTTCTGCACGCAACCTGAGCGATTCCTCAGCTTGTTTGCGCTCCCTAATATCTTCTACCACACCCATCAGAAAGTGAGTGCCATTTTGTTCTTGCAGCAGCGACACTGTCAAGTTTGCCCACACCAAATCTCCGTCTTTGCGAACATAGCGCTTTTCTACACAATAATTATCAATTTCTCCTGCTAATAATTGACCTAAAAGTTCCAATTCATTTCCCAAATCTTCCGGCCAAGTAATCTCCTGAAATTTTTTCTCGCTCAATTCTTGGCGGCTGTAGCCCAAAATTTCGCAAAGTTTTTGATTGACTAACAGCAGCTTGCCATCGACACTCGCTTGGGCCATGCCCACTGCCGCCTGCTCAAAGGTATCGCGAAACCGCTGCGCGCTTTCGGCTAAGGCAATTTCTGAGCGCTTGCGATCGCTAATATCGTTGCTGATTTCCAAAATAGCCACGGGTTTATCTTGCTCGTCGCGCTGCAAAGTCCACCGACTCGCCACCGTGATTTTTGTGCCGTCTTCCTTGGTACGCACCAGTTCTCCTTGCCAAGATCCCCGCTCGAAAAACACTTTTTGAATTTCCTCAAAAGGCTGCGGCCATTCTGTTTGCAAAAGATCGTGAAGATTTTTGCCGATTGCTTCCGACTTCCGCCACCCGTAGAGCCACTTCGCCCCCAAATTCCAATAAGAAATCGTCCAGTTTAAGTCGAGTACCGCGATCGTATCGTTCGCCAAATCGAGCATTTGCGCTTGCTTTCGCAGAGTTTCCTCAGCTTGTTTCCGTCCTCCCACATCGCGGCAAATCGCAATAAACAAGCGTTGATTTGCCAGACGCATTTCGCTGATGGCCAACTCCATCGGAAACTTGGTGCCGTCGCTGCGGACTCCCACTGTTTCTTCCTGGTAAGTCTTCAGCTTAGCATCGGGATTTAACACAAAATATTCGATCGCATAATCTCCCGCGCTGCTGTCCGGCTGCGGTTGAGCTATCAGTTGGCGCAGGTTCGAGCCAATTGTGCGATCGGCTTTTTCGCCAAAAATCTTTTCTGCCGCCGTATTAAAAGACTCAATATTTCCCGATTCGTCCAAAGTAATAATCCCGTCAGCCGCATTATCTACCACAGCTTGAATGCGAGTTTTACTTTCTTGCAACCCAGCTTCCCGCTTCCTCAATTCCTGCTCTAAACTATCAAATAAATACCAGGAAGCCGCTGCACCCAAACAGCCGACAAGCAAACCAGCAACTTGCAGGAAATTAATTAAATCTACCAACTCACTTACTCGTTGCTCTTGAGCTTTCTGGTAGGCTTCGCTGGCACCAGCAAACGCATCAATTTTTTCGCGCAGCTTATCCATCGTCAATTTGCCTTTAGCGAACAACTGAACTCTTGCCGAAGACTGCACTTTTGTTGCCGAACTTTCGAGCTGATTCAAAGTATTTTGCAAGAAATTTATTTGCTGTTCGGTAATTTTTTTAATTTCTTCAAATTTCTGAGCTTGCAGTTGATTTTCTGCCACCGAAACCCTGAGTTTAGCCAGCAGCGGAGGCAAACTCTTCTTTGCTTCAAAATATGGTTCGAGAAATTCGCGGCGCTTCGTCAACCCGTAACCCCGAATGCCAGTTTCCGCATCCACCACCGTTTTTAATAAGCGGTTAGTTTCCTGAAGTATTGCCTTATTAGTATCTACTCGCCTTCTTACCTGTATGGCATTATCCCGCAGCCCTGCAATTGCGCTCAGCGAAGCCAACAGACAAATTAGGGGGATAGCAACGATGACTGTTCCCCGCTGGCGAATTGGTCGGTCTGTCCATACAAAGTGGACGAAGCGATCGAGCAAATACTTCACGGATATTGTGAGGAGAAATTTTGCTGCCAGTATATCGCTTTTTGGCAATTTATGCTAGGGATAACTTGGTTTTGTTGCGACAGGCGATCGCCCGGGCGTAACCGTAGAAACTAGATTAGGCCCCGGCGATGGCTAGCTACTGACAGTGACAGCAGATTTTTTAGCAAGGTTTTTCAGCGGAGGCAAGGAGAAGGAAAAGCGTTTTTTCGGCAGCAAGACAGCAGGCACAGCAGAAAGACTTGTTTCTACTTTACTTTTCTGTTCGCTTTCGGCTTGTGGTTTCAAACTAGAGTCTGTTTCGCAAACATTCTGAACTGTTGGAACTACAGTCCATTTGCCTGTAACTGGATCGCGATAAGAAGTGAAAGGATTTATTTTTAGCGGTTGACTGCAAGGTTTAATCATCTCGATGCACTCCTTTAATTTTGAGAACTTGTGCACTGCTATCGGTGGCATTGCTATCTCGGCAGTGGAGGCAGCAGTTTGAAGGTTCAAGGGAGAAGGCAAAAAGCCGAATTGTGTTTCTGGGTTCTTATGCCTTTGATAATTCCTGATTTCCTGTTAACTTTTGCCTTCTACTGGTTAGCGACGATAGCATTACTTTTACCAAATTGCCTTTCTACAAGCAATACCCCCCCCGATCGGGTTGAGGTGCGAATTTTGAATGCAGCAAGGCGGTATATCCTGGTTGTGGCACCAGTTTGGGATAATGAAAGTATTCTAGGCTGGGAAAAAATGTTAATGTGCGATCGGCAACAGAGGTCGATCGCGATCGGTGTCACAATTAACAGGGGAATTAGTCAGTAGTCATTAGTCAGTAGTCATTAGTCAGTAGTCATTAGTCAGTAGTCATTAGTCATTAGTCATTAGTCATTAGTCATTAGTCATTAGTCATTAGTCAGTAGTCAGTAGTCATTAGTCAGTAGTCAGTAGTCAGTAGTCAGTAGTCATTAGTCATTAGTCAGTAGTCAGTAGTCAGTAGTCAGTAGTCATTAGTCAGTAGTCATTAGTCAGTAGTCAGTAGTCAGTAGTCATTGGTAATGGCGAATTATTGCATCTTTCACCAATCCGTTAAATCCGTTAAATTCCCATCGCGCGATCGTTGCCTTCTTCGCTTATTGCCTTCGGGAGCATCTCATTTTTGAAAAAAGCATTTTTCATTATAGTGCTGTCCCCGCTCGCGAGTATTGTACAGCTCGCGAGCGAGGACAGCACTATATGCAAAACTGAGATGCTCCCGTTGCTTTCTTCCTTCTTCCTTCTTCCTTCTTCCTAATGACTAATGACTAATGACTAATGACTAATGACTACTGACTACTGACTAATGACTACTGACTAATGACTAAATGACTAATGACTACTGACTAATGACTAATGACTAATGACTACTGACTAATGACTAATGACTAATGACTAATGACTACTGACTAATGACTACTGACTAATGACTAATGACTAATGACTAAATGACTAATGACTAATGACTAATGACTAATGACTAATGACTAATGACTAATGACTAATGACTAATGACTAATGACTAAATGACTAATGACTAATGACTAATGACTAATGACTAATGACTAATGACTAATGACTAATGTCAACTGTCAACTTTGACCTTTAATTGAACAGTAAAAGTAGAGCCAACACCTAACTGACTCTCAAGAGTGATATCGCCGCCCATTATCTGGCAAAACAAGCGGCTGATCGCCAATCCCAAACCAGTGCCTCCGTACTTGCGAGTAGTCGAAGCATCCCCTTGCATAAAAGGTTGAAATAAACCCTGCTGCTGTTGTTCAGACATTCCAATCCCCGTATCAGATACCTGCAAATAAACCCAATCGCTTCCCCGTGCTGGTTCCCGACTAGCGCTCAGCACAACCGTTCCACCTTCGGTAAACTTGAGGGCATTCGAGAGCAAATTGAACAAAATTTGCCTGACTTTAGTTAAATCTGCATACATTATTTCCAAATTTGGAGAGCAAGAGACTTGCAATTGATTGTGATTCTTTTCAACCAAAGGCTGCAAAGTTTCAACAACTTCTTCTATTAAATTGCCGAGGTCAAATTCTTCTAAGTAAAGCTCCATCCGACCGGCTTCTATCTTAGAAAGGTCGAGAATATCGTTAATTAAAGTCAGCAAGTGTTTGCCGGCGTTACGAATTTTTTGGGTATCGGGGATGAAGTCATCGAGTCCCGAGTCCAGTGCTTCTTCTTCTAGCATTTCGCTGTAACCGATAATCGCGTTGAGGGGCGTCCGCAGTTCGTGGCTCATGTTGGCTAAAAAAGTGCTTTTTGCTCTGGAAGCTGCTTCTGCTTTGTGTAAGGCTTCTTGCAAGGCAATTTCGGCTCTTTTGCGATCGGCAATTTCGCTGCGGAGCAGTTGATTGGTGGCGGTGAGTTGAGCGGTGCGCTGATCTACGGTCATTTCTAGCTGCGCTTTGGCTTTGGAGAGTGCTTCCTGAGCTCGCTGGCGTTCAAATCCTTCGATCGCCAGGGCGACTAAATTTGCCAAAGAATCGGCGAAGGTGCGCTCCTCCAGAGCCCACTGGCGGGGCGCGCCGATATGTTCTAGAGAGAGGATGCCCACGATCTGGCCGCCGAGCCTAATTGCTACATTTAAGATCGATGAATTTGGCTTGCTCTTATTCGGCAGCACACCGGAATGTTCGGCGATCGATGATAAGTGGCACAAATTTGTTTCGATCGAGTTGTGAGTGTTGGGCGCCGGTTCTAAATCATTGTCTTCAGATATGTTTTCGCCCGGTGCGCCGTCTTCTATATCTAAAATTGAAAATTTTAAATCGCTTGCTGATATGCACTGGCGGCTCAAATGATGCTCGTGAGTGCGATCGTACAAGTCGAGACAAACTAATTTGAGATTGGGGATTTTAAATTGAGAATGATTGACCGACTCGTTTTCCTCTGGGGCGGCCGCCTCTGTATCGAGTGATTCTTTTTGGTTGTGGGCGATCGCTCTGTGGGTAAAATTTAGCTGAGGATCGATCGGGTAGCCAGTTCCAAATCTGTCGCGGTTGTAAAGCCAGACGCTGACTTTTTCCACCTCTAAAGTGCGGGCGGCAGCCTCGGTAATTTCGCGAATTCCCACAGTCAGCGCACCGCTGTTGAGAGTCCTCTGCCGTCCTAGCTGCAACAAAGCCAGACTCTGGCGGCGGAGCCGCTTTTCGCTCTCTTGGAGAATGTTTTCTGCTTCCTTGCGCTGGGTGAGGTCGTACAAGGCGCACAATGCCGTCGGCTGACCGTTAAACAGCAGCGACTGAACCGAGATCGTCGCCCAGAAAGGGGTTCCGTCTGATTTTTTGCAGTGGAGTTCGTAGTTTTGCAGGTATCCGTCTTGGGCGAGGGCGTCGAGTACAAGGGGGCGATCGGCGGGGTTGAAGTAAAAGTCTGGGGTACAGCAGCCGATCAATTCTTCTAGGGGTATGTTTAGCAGAGAAGCCAATTGAGCGTTCGCATACAGAATTAAGCCGTCCGAGAGACGAGAAACCAATACCGGAACGGGAGTTGCCGAGGCGATCGCCCGAAACTGCTGTTCGCTTTCGCGCACAGCCAGCTTAGCTTGGCCGAGCAAGTGAGCTTCCATCGTATCCGAATGTTCGGTGGTTGTCTCCAGCAAGATTTCTAGATCCGACTTTTCGCGCTTCAAGTTTTCAAGTTCCGCACTCAGTCGCTGAACGTCCAAAAGTAGCTGTTCTCTCGATGGTTCTTCCTGCATGGCAATTGAAAATTGGTAATTTTTAGTCCGAGAGCGAAGTTTTTTACAGTTTGGTGCTAACTTAACTATGACTTATTCGCATTAACTTCAGGTGCCCTCATCCTGGTTCCCCAACGCGGGATAGGTGAACACCTTTACCTTGTGCGATTGACTATTCCAATTCTAAGTGCAAGGAAGGCATCAGCCGCTGCAAGTTCTTCAGCGATTTTCCCTGCCACGGTATCTGTTTAGAGCCTTGTATGGTGATTTGAATATTTTTTAGCTGGCGCACTTTGATGACAAATTTTGATATAATGTTAATTCCTGAACTATTTAAAAATTCTAGTTTTCGGAAGTCTAGAGTAATCATATTAGGCGAGGAGTCCGCCACTTCGTTGAGCAGATCGACGATCGGCGCGTATTCTTCCATCTGGCCGATCCGAAACGAGCCGCACCAGGTAACTGTTTGGGTAGCGCGATCGTACTCAATGCTGTAATCTTTAGTCTGAATATCCATACTTTTGTCACTTGTCGGTTATGAACGGTAAAGGGGCTTTGGCTGCGGGAGCGAGGATGGAGAGTCAGTGGATGTTAGATTAAAAAATTGAAGAATGAGAGATTTACTACTCCATAGATCAATCTGGGAGCAGGAACCTAATTCTAAAATTTGGGGCGGCTGGCGACTCCTGTCGGGGACTTCTATCCGTGTTTGGGCGGGGGTCACGCTGGCACGATCCAAACTGGGCCGTTTGCCTTTGTTTGTGTAACTTGCACTAGATATACTGCCAACTGTATCATTGTCAGAGGGCAGTTAGGAGTGTTTTTTGGGCTCGATCTGTTGCGATGCAATTTGAAAAAAATCATGCAACAGTAGACCAGCTCTAAACCCTGGTATTGATAACTTATTGCCCATCTCTAATCTTCTATACTCCAATGCGAAAATTGTATGAGTTGTCAAGGTTGACGAGACCTGGTTTTTCTGAAGCTCCGAACATCAATTCTATTTTTTAGATCTAGTTGCCATTGACAAAATTACCAAAATGTGAGAGATATTTCATATCTGGTACAGCAGTGAGTTGGAGAATATTTAATGGCAATTTCAGAAATTACAGAAAAGCTTTTGGCTGCTAAAAAAGCTAAGGGAATGAGTTTTGCTGAATTGGAAAAAGTTTTGGGTCGCGATGAAGTTTGGATTGCGGCGGTTATTTACCGTCAAGCTACCGCATCGTTGGATGAAGCCGAGAAAATTGTCTCGGCTTTGGGATTGGATAGCGAGACGGCTGCGGTGCTGTGCGAACCTCCGTTGAAAGGTTCTTTGGATGCAGCAGTTCCGGTTGACCCGCTGATTTATCGCTTCTATGAAATTATGCAGGTGTACGGGATGCCGCTCAAAGCAGTGATCCACGAAAAATTTGGTGACGGGATTATGAGCGCGATCGACTTTACTTTGGATGTGGAGAAAGAAGCAGACCCAAAAGGCGATCGAGTGAAAATAATTATGTCGGGAAAATTTTTGGAATACAAAAAATGGTAAGCCAGTTTGGTTTCGGCAGAAGGCTTGCTTTCGGGACTTATGTAGAAGGCCTTGCCTTCGTCAGAATTTTTTATTATTCCCAAGGACTAAGGTAATATAGGGGTATGAAGCGGTCGGACTATGCCAAGAAAGCAGGAGTTTCCTATAATACTGCTCGCAGATGGTGGAAATCTGGTCAGAGCGAGGGCGATCGGCAAGGAAAACCGAGAAGTGAATTTTAGAGTTGCAGTCGAGTTCAGCTAGCAAAGGAGAAGAAGAATGAGATTGGTAGAGCGTCACATTATTGATAAAAGTCACAGTTTCTCTAAGGAGTGCGACGATTTAGCATGGCGTTCCAAAAATCTCTACAACTATTGTAATTACTTAGTGAGGCAGTCTTTTGTTTTAGAGAATACTTATCTTGATAATTGCCAAATCTATCATGAAGTTAAATCTCATGAATCCTACAAGGCGCTTCCTGCCAAAGTCAGCAATCAAGTCCTGATTAGTCTGCATCGAAACTGGAAGTCATTTTTTGAGGCTATGAAGGAATGGAAACAAAATCCAGGCAAGTTTTTGGGCAAACCTAAATTGCCGAAGTACAAAGATAATCTCAAAGGACGTTTCTGCGTTGTCTATGAGAAAGGAGCGATTAGCAAGCCTGCATTAGTCAAGGGATTAGTAAAGCTTTCCAAGACAAGCATTGAATTTCCCACTAAATGTCAAAATGTTCAACAGATTAGAATCATCCCGCAATCAGGTCAGTATGTCATCGAGGTAGTCTATGAAATAGCATCAAAGCTTAACCAGTTAAACTTCCAGCATATTGCAGCAATTGATATTGGAGTCAGTAACTTAGCGGCAGTAACTTCAAATCAGAAAGGGTTTAATCCTTTATTGATTAACGGCAAGCCACTCAAAGCACTCAACCAGCACTACAACAAGCAGAAAGCTAAGCTGCAATCTCTGCTCAAAGGTAAAGCTCAAACATCAAAGCGAATTCAGCAATTATCCGCTAAGAGAAACAATCAAGTTGATGGTTACTTGCATAAGGCTTCTCGCTTAATCATTAATTATCTGCTCCCGAATGAAATAGGAACGCTGGTTATCGGTAAGAATGATTTATGGAAGCAGGAGTCGAGTCTGGGAAGAAGAAACAATCAACAATTTGTTTCTATTCCTCATGCAAAGTTTGTGGAGATGCTGACTTACAAAGCTGAGTTAGTTGGAATTAAAGTAATTCTCACCGAAGAAAGCTACACTAGCAAATCAAGTTTCTTAGATAATGACCCAATCCCAACTTATGGAAAGAAGGACTCAGCACTCAAGTTCAGTGGACGTAGGATAAAGAGAGGACTCTACAAGTCAGCAGGCGGAACAATAATCAATGCTGACGTAAATGGTTCTTATAACATACTCAGGAAAGTATTCCCAACAGCACTTGTGTATAGGGATAGTGGGCGTGCAGTTCGCCCGATTCGGATAACACCGAATGAATTTAAAAAAGCATGACAGGATATTTGTCCATGTTTTTGCTAACTGTTAACTTAGAAATAGAGTCCGCGAAGCTTGACTGGTTTTGGTGTCAGATCGGGAAACCTTTCTAGGGCTGAGCACTCGATCGAGCCCGCTGCAACTTCCCCAGTCAAAACAAACAACCGCAACCGTAAAGTAAGAGGCTAAATATGTCAAAATATGACTCCCATCTCAGATGCTCCTTTTGCGGTAAGTCGCAGGAGTACGTCCGCAAGTTAATAGCTGGGCCCGGCGTCTACATTTGCGATGAATGCGTGGAATTGTGCAATGAAATTTTAGAGGAGGAGTTCTTTGACTCTAGCAAAACAATTGGTCAACAGGTTCCCCAGTCAGAGGTGCGAGAGTCTCAGGGACAAGGATCGAAACGCCAGAGTCGATCGAGCAAATCGAAAATTGTTCTAGCCCAAATTCCCAAACCCACAGAAATTAAACAGCATTTAGACAACCACGTCATCGGCCAGCACTCAGCCAAAAAAGTCCTTTCTGTAGCAGTTTACAACCATTACAAGCGCTTGAGTGTAGACCAAGCCAAAGACAGCGGCAAATCTTCCCCCGACAGCGATGTGGAACTGCAAAAATCCAACATCATGCTAGTCGGGCCCACAGGTTGCGGCAAAACCTTATTAGCGCAGAGTTTGGCGCAAATGCTAGAAGTGCCGTTTGCGGTAGCTGATGCGACGACGCTGACAGAAGCTGGATATGTCGGCGACGATGTAGAAAATATCTTGCTGCGGCTGTTACAAATGTCAGATTTTGATGTCGAATCTGCACAGCGCGGGATTATTTATATTGATGAAATTGACAAGATTGCTCGCAAAAGCGAAAACACTTCGATTACCAGAGATGTATCGGGAGAAGGAGTGCAGCAAGCGCTGCTAAAAATGTTGGAAGGAACGGTAGTTAACGTGCCTCCCCAAGGTGGCCGCAAACATCCTTACCAAGATTTTATTCAAGTTGATACGAGCAAGATTCTATTTATTTGTGGCGGTGCTTTTGTCGGTTTAGAAAAAATAGTTGACCAGCGTTTGGGTAAAAAATCCTTGGGCTTTATTCAGCCAACAGAAACCGAAAGCAACTCGACTTTGCCGGCAAAAGATAAGCGGGCGGCTGATATTTTGCAGCAGGTACAGCCGGATGATTTGGTCAAGTTTGGTTTAATTCCTGAGTTTGTGGGGCGGATTCCGGTGGTGACGGTGATTTCGCCGCTGGATGAGGCGGCTTTGATGCAGATTTTGACTGAGCCCCGGAATGCGCTGGTGAAGCAGTATCAGAAGCTGTTGAAGATGGATAGTGTGGAGTTGGAATTTGACCCGGAGGCGCTGCGGGCGATCGCCCAGGAGGCCTACCGACGCAAAACCGGCGCGAGAGCTCTCCGCAGCATTTTGGAGGAGTTAATGCTGGATGTGATGTACGAGTTGCCTTCTCGCAAGGATGTGGCTCAGTGTACGATCACGAAGGAAATGGTCGAGAAGCGATCGACTGCGGAATTGCTGTGGCATCCGGCATGGCACAAACAGCACGAAACTGCATAATTTATAGTTTGTAGGGTGCTTGTGGCGCACCCTACAAGCTTGGCAAATTTACTTTATGACAGTTAAAAAAATGTCAGTCAATGTAGTTAAAGCCAGTAAAAAATCGAGATTGTCAGTATCCAGTTTGCTGCCGAGGATTGCAATTTACAGCGCGCTTGTGGCTGGCATCATGGCGTCATGTTACGATTTCAAACTCAATACGATCGCCCTGCCCTCGTCCCCGCCAAGGGGTCAGACATTTTTAGAAGGCAGACAGTATATTACAAGCATCAATAGAGGGCAGCAAGCTTACTATGCAGAGTACGGTCAATTTAGCGATTCCATTGCAAAATTGGGTCTGGGACTTAAAGAACAGACCAAGAACTATAATTACACGATCGTCTCATCAATGGGTCCGGTTCAAACTAGGCACAATCACCGCGAACCAGCACAATTTGAAAGCGCGATCGCGAGCGCCAAACCTACTGATAGGAACCCCGAGAGATCCTACACTGGCGCAGTATTTGCTTACAAAGAAAAGGGTAGCAATCTAATAAAAACTATTAGTGCTATATGCGAGAGCGATCGCGAGAACGGAACTTATGCAGAAACTTGGAACCCGCCAACTTTTGACGGCAAAGAAATTAAATGCCAGCCCGGAACAACTATGTTAAGGTAAAACCTTGAAACTATTTTGCGCCACTCTTTGACCCCCTAAGTAAAATTGAAACTGCCAATTGCCAGGTTTGTCATCTTGTTTAAAATTGTACCAGCACCAAGTATTTAATCGATCGCCCGTCGTTTTTAAATAAGATTGACTCTGGGCTGCGAATAGTCCTTCAGGGTTGACAACCTTACAATAACTTCTATATTTTCCTTCTGGCAAGTTAGTAGCACTTACACTAAAGTAGACTTTCTTTTTTTGTTTCAAAGACCAAACATCTCTAGTTTTTTTCGATTCTAATTCGTCAGTTAACATCACTTGAGTCTGAGTATTTAACTTTTCTGCGGTGATTACTGGTTTGAGATCGACAAATTTCCAGAGCAAAGGAATAAAAATAGCAGCAATTGCTGTTAATAATCCGACTGATATGAGTGCGAGTTTTGACTTGTTACGCTGCTGAACTACCTCTAGGGGAATCAAAGCATTGAGGGCAGCATCCGCCGAAGGATAGCGGTGTTTGAAATTAGGTTCCACCATTTTTTGCAGCCAGTCAAGAAACTCTGGAGTTAGCTGCGGCAAGCGATGTTTAAAATTAATCCGCCCGGTATCGTCCATCAAGCTGCCAATTTCGGTAGAATTGATGCCGATTAGCAAGCAAATTAGCGTCGCGCCGAGGCTGTATAAATCGGATGCGACTGTTAGCTGGCGGTTGAACATTTGTTCTGGCGGCATAAAGCCCAAAGTGCCTTTGACAACGCTGCTGGCGGCCACTTCTCCCCCCCCGATTCTAGCAAATCCGAAATCGACAAGGCTGACATTCATCCTGTCATCAACCAAGATATTTTCCGGCTTCAAATCTCTGTGGATAACTGGTGGCACCCGATTTTGCAGGTATTTGAGTATTTCTAAAACAGAGATAGCAATTTGCTTGATTTGTGCGGGCTTCCAGCGGTTAGAATTTGCCAAGGAAGGGGCATCTTTGTATTCTTGCACCATGCAGAAACCCGATGCAGTTGGGAAGGAATCTAAATACCGGGGAATGCTGGGATGGTCGAGTTCTCGCAAAATCTGAATTTCTTGTTCGCAAGCTTGATATTGAGCCCAATTAGCGCCTGTTTGGGCAAATTGAAATTGTTTGACGGCGACGGAACGTTTGGTATTAATTTCGGTAGCGAGATAAGTAACTCTACCGCCAGCGCGATTGTGTCCGAGTTCGCGGGTTATTTGATAGCCGTAGTTGGAAAAGTCAGGAAAAGCATTCATAGGTAAATAGTTGATAGTTGATAGTTGATAGTTAGTAGTTGAGAGTTGTGATAGTTAATAGCGAGGTTTTTAAAAGTTGGATTTAAAGCGAACTCTCGAAACAATCCGCCAACAACAGGCAGGAATGCAGACTCTTAATGTTTGGTAAGGTTTGTAGTGAGGACTTCAGTCATTGAGGTTGAAAGTCCTTGCTGCGAACAAGTTTTTACAGTTTAATTAAATTTGGTCGGGATTTGCGATAGTTGGCAAGCATTCTTTTTGGTTTAAAAACGAGCGAGTCAATTAACGGAATTCCAGTGACGGCTAGAGATGTTATTATCGTTCCTCCTACAACTAATATTTCTATTGTTTCAACCCCTTTTAAGGAAAAATCTAATCTTATAAACAGAAGAAATGCTACAGACAAACTCATACAAAATCCGGCAGTAAGAAAAGCTCTTTTGGTAGCATCTACTTCAATAATTTGTTTGGCTATCTGCTGGTCAATCAGCTTGTTAAATACCGAATAGACTATTTTGTAAATCAGGGATGCCAGCGCTAGAATCAAGACGAATCTAACGGTCTGAGTATACAATGAAAATGATAAAAGCAGCATAATAACTGCTACTGTAACATTTTCGATCATAAGATTCGTAATCCTTCGTCCTAGTATTAAGGCTGCAAGTAAAGTTACTGGGATCGAAACCAGCCCTGACCCAGCATACACAAAATTTATTAATTGATAATCGATCGTACCCTTCGCGATATCAACAAGAAGACTGGTTAGTATGCTGCTAATAAAACCCGAAAAAATCAATCCTATTAACCCTCCACATAAAGCTAGAAACCAATTAAAATCATATTTGTTTGATTGGGCTGTAATGGCGATTTCGGCGACTAAAAATCCCAATAAGCCACTGGTAAAACAGATTGGAAGCAGGATAGTAGTAGTCCCAGAATACAAAAAGATGTCAACCTCCGGAGGGACGAACTGATAATCAATCCAGTAAAATATGAAAACTGTTAACAGCAAACAGCACATAAAACTTGCTAATATCAAACAGAACATAAAAATCAGCCTGAATACCGACAAAAAATTAGTTTTTTGCGGTACGGGCAGCGGGGCTGTTGTAGCTTGCAATTCTATTGTATGAGTTTCGGGTTCAGAATTTGCGCGCAAGATGATTTGGCGGTTGTAAGTTTGACTTTCCAGCAATTTGCTCGTATCGACGGCGATTGTGCACTCGATATTATTGCTTTCAAATGCCTGCGGTTCAAAGGAGATCCAAGAGTGGTCGTAGGGCGTGTGGGGCGGATCGTTCGGATGCGGCGCGACTTCCCACCTGCCACAAAGCATTGTATCGGGAATTGGGTTGCTAATGGCAATAGTTTGTGTTAAGATTTCTCCATATTCTGTGGCGGTAAATTGAATGCGATCGCGCTCAAGCCTCACTTTCGGCAAACTGCTGGCATCAAGAGACCTCAAAGCCGTCAAAGCATCAGCCGCCGACTTGTATCTATCTTGAATTCTCGGCGCTACCATTGTTTCCAGCCAGTTCATCCAACCCTGCTGCAATGGCGGTACTAAATGCCGAAAATGAATGCTATAATTATCGTCGATTAAGTTGCCGACATCCCCAGATTTCGTACCAGTCAACAAACAAATTAGCGTCGCGCCCAAGCCGTACAAGTCGGATGCTTCTGTTAATTGCCGGTTAAACATTTGTTCCGGCGGCATGAATCCCATTGTGCCTTTGACAACGCTGCTGGCTGCGATGTTTCCGCCTCCTAAGCGCGCAAAACCGAAGTCTACTAAGTAAACATTTAACTCGTCATCGATTAACAAGTTTTCTGGTTTGATGTCGCGGTGGATTACGGGCGGTTTTTGGGATTGCAGGTAAGCTAGAATTTCTAAAGTGGCGATCGCAATTTGTTTAATATCCGGCGGCGAGAAATTACGGGCGATCGCACTTTCGGCATTTTTGTATTCCTGCACCATGCAAAATCCGCTGTCAGTCCCGAAAGCATCGAGATAGCGGGGAATTCCCGGGAAATCCAAACTTTCGAGCACTTTGATTTCCTGTTCGTAAGCATCGTATTCTGTCCAGCTAGCACCTAATTGGGCGAATTGAAATTGCTTAATTACAACGGACTTGTTTGTGTTAATTTTTGTGGCGAGATAGGTGACGCGGCCGCCCAAACTGTTGTATCCGAGTTCGCGGGTTACTTGATAGCCATGTTGGGAAAAGTTGGGAAAATCGTTCATAAGGTTCGTAGTGAGGACTTCAGTCCGCAGAAATATCAGAGGACTAAAGTCCTTACTACGAACGGGGTTAATTTATGTGGGTAGATATTAAAACTTGCTTTTACCAAGATAACTTTTTTGGGAAAGGGCGGCAAGTATGATAGGATTTGAATTCGCGATCGGTTCTAGCGGGGAGCAGCCGCCAGAGGAAACGGGGAAAGTTCGGTGCAAGTCCGGCGCTGTCCCGCAACTGTAATAAGGCTTGTAGTAAGGACTTTAGTCCTTCGCCTTTGAAGTCAGAATGCCCGCCGATATCTAACTAACTTTTGAACGCATCTACGAGGTATGGATGATGAATGGAACTAAACGAAACACTGTTGTACGCACAAAACACTGTCTTTTAGTTTGTACTGCTTGCGCTAGTGTTTGGAAAGACGGCAAGCGCCAAGGTAAAAGCGGCGGTCAACAATTCATGGAAGACTTATCGAAACTCGCTCAAGATTGGGAGTTTTGCGAGCAGTTTGATATTCTAGAAGTTGAGTGCATGAGTGCTTGCAGTCATTCTTGTGCGGTGTCTTTTGCTGCTGCTGGAAAGTATACTTATCTGTTTGGTGATTTGCCTGCCAATGAGCCGGAAAGTGTCGAGGCTGTACTCGAATGCGCGGGTCAATACTATGCTAAGCCGGATGGTTTGTTACCTTGGTCTGAGCGTCCTCAAGCTCTGAAAAAAGGCGTTTTGGCTAAGATTCCACCGCTGGGAAATTAGAGATAAGTAGCGAAAATTTGGCGTTGCTGAACTTGGGTATGAATTCACATTTTTTACCCTTGAGTAAAACATAGACTTTTTGGGCAGAACTCGATTCATACTGTCAATCAGCAATGCGATTGCGTGCTTAGGTGAAGGTTCGTAGTGAGGACTTTAGTCCTCTGTTTTGATGAGGACTAAAGTCCTCACTACGAACCTGTCGTTGATGCTTGCATTCTCAACCAGCTAAATACTTGTTCGGCGGTGATATTCAAGGGAATGATTTCGGGCACGGGAAGGACATCGCTACCTTCGCAAAATTGCGGTTGTTGATTGGGTAAAAATGCTAAAATCGATCGATCGCCTGGATCGACTAGCCATCCCAACTGACAGCCATGTTCGAGACAGTGAATAATTTTTTTAGTTACGCGGTTTGAGCTTTGTTCTGGCGATAGAATTTCGATCGCCCAATACGGTGCAATTAGCACATTGTCTACTAATTCGCCACTCTCATCAAATTGAATTTGTTCCCACAATAGTACAGAAATATCGGGAACAATCGAGCGCCCGCCAAACGTACACCGCAACTCTGGAAAAGCATAAGCTATCTTGGGAGTTTCCGTCACCTGATTAATTTCGTTACAGGTTCTCGATCGCAATAGGCTGTGCTTTGTTTTCGGCAGAGGTTTTTGTACGATCTCACCCTGAATGTATTCACTGGCTGGTTTAGTTTCTGGCAATTTCAGAAATTCTTCAACGGTGATGCGCTCAGTTGCGATCGTCATAAATAAATTCCTCCATGCTAGCGATCTTCAGTATAAGCGAAACAATATTTATCTGGGATACAACTGGTGTTAATTTGCCTAATTTTTGGGAACAATCTGCTGTTTAAATTCAAACACGTTAGGATTTTTGGGGTCATAAAAAGCCCGCAACCAATGCACGTTTGGAGAACCAAAAGTTTCAACTCTGGTAAAGTTTAGCAGTCTGGGGAGTTGGGTATCATCGTCAAAACGAGGTAAAGGTTTGTCGATGCGGAAATAGTGAGTATCGCCGTGCACGAATACGACTTGTCCGGGAAAATTGCGCGTTTCTGTTTCCAGAGTTGCGATAAAATCGTTGTATCCGGTTATTCTTTTGTCGGTTCGATCGAGTTCAAAGCCCGGATTTGCCTGTGCAACTAACATGATTCCTTTGCTGTTGCTGCGTTTTGCTGAAGCAAAAGATTCTTTAATCCAGGCTAAATTAGCGAAATTGCGATCGGCATATTCTTTATCCTGTTCGGGAGTCCGGCCAAAATTGTTGTTGCTTCCCGGCATATTTATCGCCAAAAATGTTATCCCGTTATAAATCCAGCGGACATTTTCACGATATTTAGCAAACTGCGAATTTTCGCTTTGGCGGGTGAGAGTTAAGGTACGTTTCCCCAAACTTTGAGTACCTTTGCTGAAGATTTCTCGCAGTTTAGCAAGTCTTTCTATGGGATTGTTGTAACTGGCGTTATTTGAACGGTGACAGTCAGTCCATTCGTTATCACCATAGGCGAGAATGAAGGGCATTTCAAATTTATTAAATAACTGCTGGCGGCTGACAAAAGTTGCATCATCGCAGACAGATCCACCGCTTTTGATATCGCCGTCGTGAATGACAAAGGCTGCGGGCGATCGATTGATATCTGCAATCAAATTCGGAAATTTTGCTTCTTGTTCTGCGCTGTAAGGCAAATCGCCAATTAAGGCAAATTCAAAAGGTCGATCGCTCGAACTCTGAGCGTAACTCAAAATACCAAAACCCGTAATTGAGAAGAAAACAATAAAGGCAATAATGAGATATTTTTTTGTCATTTATTTGGGTGTAACTAATCGAGTCATTATAAATTGCGTAATCCGAACAAATAACCCGGGTTTTTTAAGGAAGATTGAGAGTTTTTAGCCAATATTTTTGTTGAAAAACCTAGTTTCCAGCCAACGGTGTGCAAGGCATAATGATGATATCATAGATGCCGATAAATCACTCTTAAAAGTTATGACTTTTCGTCGGTTGCTTTCGGTAATTGCCGTGGTTTCGATCGCAAGCTGCGACATCCAAACGGCAAAAACCAATACACAGCGTACAGAAACTCCTAGCTTGCGGGGCCCGACGCCATCGCCAAGGGCAACATCTGTGCCGGCTAAACCCAAGTCAGAGATTAAAGAAGCGCAACTAATTGCTGTCGGCGATATCATGATGCACATTACGCAAACGCGATCGGGCTACGATGCAAAAAAGCAAACATACAATTTTGACAGCTTCTTCGCACCAGTTAAAAGTATCCTGTCAAAAGGCGATTGGGTAACGGGAAACCTGGAAACACCTTTAGCGGGCGAAGATGCGGGCGGATATACGGGATATCCGCTATTTAACGCACCGGCTCAATTACTGGATGCTGCGAAAAAAGCTGGATTTAATATCTTGACAACGGCGAACAATCATGCTTTGGATCGGGGGGAAATAGGGGTAATTAGGACGATCGCAAATTTGGGCGATCGCAAAATTGCATCAACAGGGACAGCCAAGTCTAAAGCAGCGGGCGATCGCACTTTAATCATCACCAAAAACAACATATCGCTAGCAATGCTAGCCTACAGCTACGGCACCAACGGCATCCCGATACCGAAAGGCAAAGATTACTTAGTTTCGCTAATTGACGAAAAACAGATAGTCAAAGATATCGCCAAAGCCCGAAAAAAAGGAGCAGATGCGATCGCAATTTCCCTGCATTTTGGCGACGAATATCAACGACAGCCAAACGCCCAACAAAAACAATTAGTTGAAAACCTCTTAAAAGCTGGTGCAGATATCATTCTCGGCAGCCATCCCCACGTCGTCCAGCCTTACAAAATATTTAAATTCAAAGGTAAGAATGGGAAAACAAGAAAAGCCGTAGCAATTTATTCTATGGGAAACTTCATCTCGGGGCAGAGCAAAGATTATACTGACTTAGGCGTAATTTTGCAAATAAATATCCGCAAGAAATTCCCCGAAAAGACTACAGAAATCACCAGCATCAAAATAATTCCGACTTGGGTACACCGCTACACTCTGAACAATAAATCTAAGTATCGCGTTTTGCCGTTAGAAATAACTGTCATTCAGAAAAAAGATGCGCTGCTCGCAACTTCGCAGTATCCAGTTTTGAAAGGATATCTACAAGAGATGAACGCTCATCTTAACTCATTAAACAGCATTCGTAAAAAATCCATCAAATAGGTTCGTAGTGAGGACTTTAGTCCTTCTTTATGCGGACTAAAGTCCTCACTACCAACCTGACTTTAGTCCTTCTTTATGCGGACTAAAGTCCTCACTACGAACCTGAACAATCATCTTAACTCATTGAACAGCACTCGGAAAAAATTCATCAAATCGGTTCGTAGTGAGGACTTTAGTCCTTCTTTATGCGGACTAAAGTCCTCACTACGAACCTGTTGTCTTTAAATGTATAATGGTTTTACTTCAACTGCTGAATCAGCCAATCAATCGCCCCTGCCACATCAGCAACCCACTCAACATTGGGAATCAAAGTCCGCTGCACCATTACAACAGGAATACCTAACTCCCTAGCCGCGATAATTTTCGCATAGGTAGCAGCGCCACCGCTGTTTTTGCTAACAATTGTATCAATCTGATATTCTAAGAGCAATTGCCGCTCATCTGCCAATGAAAAAGGCCCCCTTGCTAATAATAATTCACCGTGAGGAATAGGAGTATTTGGTGCTGGAGGATCGATCGCCCGCATCAAACACCAAACATCCTCCAAACCCGCAAACTCCGCCAATTCCTGCCTCCCAATCGTGAGAAACACCCGCCGAGAATGCCCTGACAAAGCCCTTGCAGCCTCCGAGTGGCTGGCGACTTCTATCCAGCGATCGCCCTCCACCCTCTCCCAAGGTGGGCGCACCAGCATCAAATGAGGGACATTACACTCAACCGCAGCCACCGCAGCATTCGCTGAAATCTGCGCGGCAAACGGATGAGTTGCATCGATTAAAAAGTCGATCGGGCTACAACGCAAAAACTCAGCCAGCCCAGCAGCCCCACCAAACCCCCCAATCCGCACCGTACCCGTTTTTGGGGTCAAAGGCTGTTTAGTCCGCCCTGCCAGCGAAGATATCACCTCCATATCAGCAATTTGAGAAGCTCTGGCAGCTAATTCAACAGCATCACCCGTTCCGCCCAAAATTAATAAGCGTTTTTTCATAAAATTAGTCCTAACATATCGAACCAATAGCCGGAATTTTGGTTAATAATATCTTTAAGTAAAGTTTCAACTGCCACCAAAGATGATTCGCTCACTTTTCACATTTTTTACAGTATTAATTGTAACCGGGTTAGTTTGGTTGGGAAATATCGCGCCCGCCGCCGCACAACTACAAGCAACAGAGCTCACCCCTCAGCAGCAGGAATTAGGAGAACTTGTTCAGAAAGCTTTTGAGGCTACAAACGAAGGCAAATTTCCCGCCGCAGAAACTTTGTGGACAGAAATTATTGACAAATTTCCCTCACAAGCCGCCGCTTGGAGCAACCGAGGCAATTCGAGAGTCAGCCAAAACAAACTACAATTAGCAATTGCTGACTACGAAAAGGCGATCGAACTAGCTCCCAATGCCCCCGATCCCTACCTAAATCGCGGTACAGCTTTAGAAGGTTTAGGAAAATGGGAAGATGCGATCGCCGACTACAATCACGTACTAGAATTAGACCCCAAAGATCCAGCCGCCTACAACAACCGAGGTAACGCCGAAGCAGGTTTAGGACAATGGGAAATAGCCATTAAAGACTACAGCAAAGCCTTTGAATTAGCTCCAGAATATGCCTTTGCGCGTGCCAACCACGCCCTCGCACTTTATCAAAACGGGCAAGCCAAAGAAGCAATTCGCAACATGAAAAACATTGTCCGCAGATATCCCCAATTTGCTGATATGAGAGCAGCCCTCAGCGCCTGTCTTTGGGAGGTCGGACAGCGCGGTGAAGCTGAGAGCAATTGGGTAGCCGCAGTCGGTCTCGATTCTCGCTACAAAGACCTCGACTGGGTGGCAAAAACCCGCCGCTGGCCGCCAGTTGTTGTTAGCGCCTTAGACAAATTCTTGAACTTGAAATAATCTCTAAATGGTAATGGGTAATGGAAAATTGGTAATATCGCATCCGAGCCATTAACCGCAGTAAAAAAGGTTCGTAGTGCGGACTTTAGTCCGCAGCATTTTGCGGACAGTAAAATTGGTTCGTAGTGCGGACTTTAGTCCGCAGCATTTTGCGGACGTGCGGACTTTAGTCCGCAGCATTTTGCGGACAGTAAAATTGGTTCGTAGTGCGGACTTTAGTCCGCAGCATTTTGCGGACAGTAAAATTGGTTCGTAGTGCGGACTTTAGTCCGCAGCATTTTGCGGACTAAAGTCCGCACTACAAACCTTTTTTTTATGGCTTTAGACCGGGATTGTAGGTATTTTGGGAATCAGCAGCAGGTTGGATTCTTACTTAACTAATTCTCCAATTCGTGCAGTATTCAATTCTTCGACATTCCTGAAAACTGCTGCTGCACCAGCAGTTTTTAGCGCCAGAGCATAGGATTCACAGCGAGCAGAATCATCCAAAACGTGAGGTGGCAAAATTCCTGCACCCAGCCAAAGCCGATTCGGTTGTAATTCCCGCGCTTTCACAACAGTGTAAATATCAGCAACAGTATCTCCGGCGTAAATTACGGGCAAATTGCTTTCTAAACCGTGCAGGTTTTCCAACTGTTCAATTGCTGCGAAAAGTCCAGTCGGATCGGGTTTTCCCGGTGCATCTTCCATGGCGACTAACACGGGGGAATTTAAACTCAGTTTCCCTGACAAAACATAAGCTGCTTCATCTCGCATCGCGCCGCTAAAAAATCCCCAAGCAACGCCTCCAATTGTTAAAGTTTCCAGGTAAGCTGGACTTAACAGCAGCGGTTCGTCACAAATATAACCAGTCCAATTTTTATCATCATTCCCGCGATAGCGACTTTGGAAAAAAGCGATTAATTCGTCATATTTGAAATCGAGTTGATTTCGCGATCGCCCAATCCGCTCAAAATAACGGCAAACCAACTCCAAAGACGCTTCCCAGTCATTATTCCACACACCCTCAGACTTGAGAGAGTCGATATCCACAGAATTCGGGCGAAAAGCACCAGCCGTGAAATGTTCTACCGCATCGGCGATCGCCCGCCGATAGGAACCGGACACATCCCGCACTACACCATCAATGTCAAAAACTAAAATAAATCTACTCATAACTTAATTATTCCTGTAGCTGGGGCGAGTGAGTTCATAAATTTTATCGGTTTCCAGCCCCTAAGCAGCGGTAAACCCAGCCGCGCGACAAAACTTTTAATCGCCGATGACTCATTATTGAACAGAATGTGCTACGCTTAGCGATTGTAGAAATTTTTAATAAGTTCGATCGGAACCCTGGAGGTTTGCTTGTCCAAGTTCATCTTAAAAGTTCTCTGGCTAGAAGAGAATGTTGCCCTCGCCGTTGACCAAGTTGTCGGCAAAGGAACTAGCCCGCTGACAGCTTACTTTTTCTGGCCCCGCAAAGATGCGTGGGAAGAACTCAAAAACGAACTCGAAGCCAAACACTGGATTGCTGACAACGATCGCGTCGAAATCCTCAACCAAGCTACAGAAGTTATCAACTACTGGCAAGAAGAAGGCAGACGGCGCCCGATGCCTGAGGCTCAGTCAAGGTTCCCCGAAGTGACTTTTACCGGCAGCAACTAAGCCCAGCTTGCAGTTGCTACATCTATAAATTGCCTGTGATGGCTGACAGGAAAACGATAGAGGGGGAGAAGGCGAGAGGATTTGCTTTTTCCACCTCTGAAAAATACAATTTAAATGCGCTACAGCCGATCGATATTTTAAATATCATCTCCGAAAAACAGGTTTGTAGTGAGGACTTTAGTCCCCATGAATTTAAATGCGCTACAGCCGATCGATATTTTAAATATCATCTCCGAAAAACAGGTTTGTAGTGAGGACTTTAGTCCGCAAAAATTGATGCGGACAGGTTTGTAGTGAGGACTTTAGTCCGCAAAAATTGATGCGGACTAAAGTCCTCACTACAAACCGTATTTTTTCAAAATAATCTGTTTTTTTTTAATCTCAAATTGTACAGTCAGCGATCGACAAACCTCCCTCGAACCTATTCTCAAAGCGTGTCTACCTACATCTAAAATCCTTTGTATCTATGGTTTGTATCAAAGTCTCGATCCCCCTAAATCCCCCTTAAAAAGGGGGACTTTGACAAGACTCTTGTCCCCCCCTTTTTAAGGGGGGTTAGGGGGGATCGAAGGCCTAATCGTCAAACAGAAGACTACATTTAACGCGCTTGTTGACACCAATAGCCTCTTCCTTCTTCCTTCTTCCTTCTTCCTTCTTCCTTCTTCCTTCTTCCTTCTTCCTTCTTCCTTCTTCCTTCTTCCTTCTTCCTTCTTCCTGGAACTTATGGGCGCCGAAAACACGATCGACCAAACCGAACAAATGCCGCTGGTAGTCAATCCCGAAATTCTCCAGCAAGCCATCCTCTACAAAATTAACACTCGCGTCACCGCACGCGGAGAATTAATTTTCCCCTGCGTACCGGGAATGGTAAACCACTATCTCAAGTCAATCGAAAAGCTATTTAGCACCCTCGACAGACCCCTGCCAGAAGACCGTAAAGAGGAACTCAGAAAGCTTTTAGCGACTAAATTAGAACAGGGCTACCGCACTTCAACAGCATCGATGATGATTCTGCAATACGAATCAGTGCAGCCGCCACAAACCGGTTTAGCTTGCAAAGTAATTGTCACTACTTCAACAGTAGGAGAACAATATAAAAGCTGGGTTGACACCAGAGAACCGCCTCTATTTGGTTCCCATCCCGATGCAAAATTGATGGCAACGGCTGCTAAATTGGGAAATCCCGATCGCATCCGCATCTTAGACGTGGGGGCCGGTACCGGGCGCAATACCTTACCGCTGGCGAGATTGGGCTATTCTGTAGATGCGATCGAGCTAACCCCAGCTTTTGCAGAACAACTGCAAGCAGCCGCAACAGCCGAAAACCTTCCCGTCACAGTAACAGAAGGCGACGTGCTCGATCCCTTAATGCGGATGAAACCAGCCCGCTACCAGTTGGCAGTTGCCGCCGAAGTCATCTCGCATTTTCGGGACATCGATCAAGTAAGGCTTTTCCTCGCGAAAATGTGCGATTTCCTCTGTCCCGGAGGCGTGTTGCTATTCAGCACATTCTTAACCGTCGGCGACTACCAGCCAGACGCCCTCGTGCGACAAGTTGCACAACTTTCCTGGTCTACTTTATTTACACCCCAAGAGCTCGCCTCCGCCATGGAAGGCTTGCCCTTAGTCCAAATATCCGACGAATTGGTGTGGGAATACGAACGCCAGCACCTGCCAAAAGAAGCCTGGCCGCCGACGCCCTGGTTCCCGAGTTGGGCCACCGGTAGAGATGTTTTCCCGATGGCAAATGGACGGCCGCCCATGGAATTGCGCTGGATTTTGTGCCGCCGCAGCTAAGTAAGAGTTGAGGTATGTAGTTGCGCTTGGGCGCTCTTTCATCAAGAGCGCCCAAGCGCAACTACGTGCCTTTAATACTTGAGGTAGGTTGTTGCGCTTCACAAGAGCGCCCAAGCGCAACAACCTACCTTGATTTGATGTTATTGTTCCGTCTCGGGCTGATTTATAAACTGCCCCAGCAATCACAGGTCTTGACAGGCGGTAATAGTTCCATCAACTCTTTTTATTTCCCCACTATAAAGACAACTTGTTGTCAAATGTTGCGGAGTTTTTACACAAAATTTACAAATATATATATTAAAATGTAAACATAGCGAAGTAGAATCGCCCCTGGGTGAGAAACCCGCTTGCTGATTAGATCCTATCTTGGCAAACCTGTGATTGCTTGCGATAAATTTGGTCGCTCTGGCGTTGAAATTACGTAAAATTCGATACGCCATCTACAAGCGGTGCAACTATACTTAACAATGAATCAACAAAACCTATTCCTCAAGATAGACGACACTTTAGGGGAAGAGGATTAAACCATACATTAGCTCGCTAATTGGCGAAGCTCTTGAGAACAAAATATGCTTTTAACACGTCCACTACAAGCGTTTGGAGCAATCTTCGGGCACAAACCTTCAACAAAAAGATCGATCGAGCAAAAAAGCAGTAAAAATTATTTAGGAGGGAATATTTATCCCGCTCCAAACCAACAACTTGACTGGTATATCATCCAACTGGAAACGCTGATGAGTAACGCAAAATCGAACTGCACGGATAGAGAGATTGCCGCTTGGCTGCGGGGATTGCTGACAATTGCTTGGGCTGACGGCAACTTTGACGAAAACGAGCAAAAAATGATTGCTAGCCTGACTCAGGATGAACTAAATCCGGTATCTTTTGAGACCGGTTTTGAACCGATTACCGCAGAGGAACTAGCTGCTGTGTTCGGGATAGGTACCACCAACGGGGAGAATTTTTTGAGAACAGCAGTCATGGTAGCCTTAGCAGACGGTACGTACTCGCTCTCGGAAGACGAGGTACTTTACAATTTTTGCACAGCTTTGGGTCACAACGTGGAGGCGATCGAATCTCTGCGACACACGATCGAAGACAGCAGCGATCGGCCTCCGGAATCAAGCAGCCAAACAGCCGTTGATTATGCAGCAACACCGCTTTCATCGGGGCTACATAAACCTCACCATAAAAATGTCCTGCAACCCGTCAAAGATTGGCTTGACGGCTGGGAAGTTCACGATCCGAGAGTGGCACGTTTTGTCTGCAAAATGATTCCACCGCAGTGTCCGTTTGAGCGAGATGTCGTGTTATTTGGCCGCAAAATCGTCCACATTCCGGCGATGTGCAAGATTAACCCGCTGTACGAACAATTGGTGGGGATGCGCTTTCGAGCTCTCTGCTATTTGGCAGATGATTGCAAGGAAGATGTATCAACCTATTGTTAGGGGCATTGGGAATTGGGAATTGGGAATTGGCCCGCGCAGGGCATTGGGAATGGGGAATTGGTAATTGGTAATTGGTAATTGGTCAATTTTGTGAGATTTTCGATTAATGACTGTATGCTATGAACCAATGACTACTAATTAGTTGAGTAGGAGGGTGCATTTTAGTTTGGTAAAAACATTTTTTGTTTGAGTGCTGTCACTGCTGGCGTGATTATATAAGCACCCGAGCGGGGACAGCACTACAAAAGCAAAACAGAGATGCTCCCGAGTAGGGAGTAGGATGTGTAATGCACACCAAAAGATCAAGATTGTAGTTGGATCTGGTATCATAACGAATGACTAATGACTAATGACTACTGACTGCTGACTAATGACTACTGACTATTAACTAAATTATGCAATTTATCGATCGCGCAGATATTCAAGTCGCAGCCGGGAAAGGCGGCGACGGTATGGTAGCTTTTCGCAGAGAAAAGTATATACCGGCGGGCGGGCCGAGCGGGGGCACCGGCGGGCGGGGCGGTTCTGTGTTTATGGTGGCGGTGGAAAGCCTGCAAACGCTGCTGGATTTCCAGTACAACCGGATTTTTAAGGGCGAAAACGGGAAGAAGGGCGCGCCGAAGAATATGACTGGTGCTTCAGGGAGCGATCGCACGATCGAAGTTCCCTGCGGTACAGTAGTTTACGATGCGGAAACTCAGGCAATTTTAGCAGATTTGGTGACGCCCGGACAGACTTTTTGTGTTGCCAAAGGCGGCAAAGGCGGTTTAGGAAATAAGTGTTTTCTGACCAATTCTAACCGCGCTCCAGATTATGCGATGCCGGGAAAAGAAGGAGAACACAAGTTTTTGCGGTTGGAATTGAAGCTATTAGCTGAAGTGGGAATTATTGGTTTGCCGAATGCGGGCAAATCAACCTTAATTTCTGCTTTGTCGGCGGCGCGCCCGAAGATTGCAGATTATCCGTTTACAACTTTAATCCCGAATTTGGGCGTAGTCAAAAAACCGACGGGCGACGGTACTGTTTTTGCTGATATTCCAGGATTAATTGCCGGGGCTCACGAAGGCGCGGGTTTGGGTTACGAGTTTTTGCGGCACATTGAACGGACTCGGTTGTTGCTGCATTTGGTGGATATTACTGATGAAGATCCGATCGCCGATTACATCACAATTCAGGAAGAGTTGAAGGCTTACGGGCGGGGTTTGGCGGATCGGCCGCAGATTTTGGCTTTTAATAAGGTAGATGCGATCGATCTTGAGGATGAGGAAATTGGAAATGCGATCGCGCGATTGCAGGAAATCAGCGGTGCTCCGGTGTTGATGATTTCGGCTGTGAGTCGAGTTGGGTTGGATGAGTTGATGCAGCAAGTTTGGCTGAAACTCGACGAGATGAATGAGGTTGAGGCGGAGGCGCTATCAGCAGTGGGAGTTTTGTAGCCCGGTTCTGAGTTTTCGGTTGTATTTAATCCTTGCATAATTAAGAGAAACCGGGTTTCTGCCAAAATCTCTCGCCACCAAACCTAAATTTTCCCAGAAACCCGGTTTCTTAATCTTTGCATAATTAAGAGAAACCGGGTTTCTGCCAAAATCTCTCGCCACCAAACCTAAATTTTCTTAGAAACCCGGTTCTTAATCTTTGCACAATTTCCAGAAACCGGGTTTCTGCCAAAATCTCTCACCACCAAACCTAAATTTTCCCAGAAACCCGGTTTCTTAATCTTTGCAGAATTAAGAGAAACCGGGTTTCTTCCGAAATCTTTCACCACCAAACCTAAGAAACCGGGTTTCTTCCGAAATCTTTCACCACCAAACCTAAATTTTCCCAGAAACCCGGTTTCTTAATCTTTGCATAATTAAGAGAAACAGCCGATCGCGCATTCCACTCAAACTCAACAATACAAACAACCGCAGCAACCATAATATCAGATAATTGGAAAGCAATTAACCTCCGCCACCAGCATGAGTATTGACCAACTAAACACAGACTACAGCATCGCCGGCCACCTCACCTTCGCCAGCGGAAACGGCGGTTTCCCGATGATTCACATCGACAACGGCCAAGCCAAAGCCTTGATATCTGTGTATTCCGGCCAAGTGCTCTCCTTCCAACCAGCCACCGAAACCGCAGATTTGATGTTCCTCAGCGACAAAGCTTACTACGCCGAAGGGAAAGCCATCAAAGGCGGTGTACCCATCTGCTGGCCCTGGTTTGGCCCAGATCCCGAAGGTTTGGGCCGCCCAGCCCACGGGTTTGTCCGCAATCGCCTGTGGAATGTCGTCAACACCGGTACAACTCCTGACGGCGCAACCCAAGTCACCCTAGGCCTCAAGGATACTGAGGAAACTAGAGCAATTTGGCCCCAAGCTTTTGAACTGGCGATCGCAATTACCGTCGGCACCACTCTCACAGTAGAATTAATCACCCGCAATAAGGGCGAAAAAGCATTTCCCCTCACCCAAGCCTTCCACACCTACTTCCTAGTCGGAGACATCAACCGCGTGCAGGTGTTGGGTTTAGAAAACAGCCAGTATCTTGATAAAGTTGACGGTGGAGTCGAAAAAACTCAAGTAGGTGCAGTGGTAGCAGTCGGTGAGGTCGATCGAATTTATCTCAATGTCACCAACGAATTAGTCATAGACGACGCCTCCCTCAACCGTCGGATTCGCATTAAATCATCTGGTAGTAAATCCGCCGTCGTGTGGAATCCCTGGGTGACAATTTCTGCAAACATGGCCGACCTCGACGATGCAGATTATCAGCGCTTAATCTGCGTGGAAACGACCAATGCGGCGACGGATATTGTCGAAGTCCCCGCCCATGGTGAGTTCAGTTTGCAGGCAATTTACAGCGTTGAGCGCGACTAAGGAATGAGAGTTTAATCTCAGCGGTGATGGGGCTATAATTTTCATGATAGAGTTGAAAAACTCTGTCACCGTAATGCCTAAGTCTTACCCTCAGAGATATTGCTATAATGAGATATCAAGAGAAGTTATGGACAAATCAACAGCTAATATCGTTTAAGCTTGGATCGGAATGATTTAACCGCAGAGAGCGCAGAGAACACAGAGTCAGAAAAGAGAGAGATGAATAATTCTAATACCAATGAATTTGATATAATATCCGAATATACTGAGTGGCAAAGTACCGAGTGGCAAGACTATTCATTAACGCAACTTTTCTACGAAGATGATGAAATTGAATATTCCTTGGAAGATGCTCAAGAAATCTATCAAATTAATCAATTTAAATCTACATAATGGATACAAATAAAAGACCATTCTTTGTCGTAAAATAAACCTCAAAGAACAAAAAAGTGATTTTTCTTATTGGCAAACTCAATCTTATCAAGCCAGACTTAAGGCATTAGAAGAAATTCGTCATAGTTATCACCAATGGAAATATAAAAATGCTGAATCAAGACTTCAAAGAGTTTATACAATTTCTCAACGATAATCATTAATTACTATGGCAAAAGACATATTTCATAACACCGTCAAAATCGCTCTTCAAAAAGAAGGTTGGCAAATCACCCACGATCCTTATCAACTGCGCTATGGTATAGCTGATATCTACATTGACTTAGCTGCCGAATCAGCGATCGCAGCCGAAAAAGAAGGCAGTCAAATCGCAGTAGAAGTAAAAAGCTTTATTAGTGGCTCTAACATTTCAGCATTTCACACGGCTCTTGGTCAATTTCTAAACTACCGAATTGCCATAGAAGTTTCTGATGAACCAGGGCGTATTTTGTATCTAGCAGTACCAAGAGATGCTTATCAAACCTTTTTACGTTTTGAACCAGCAAAAACTGTCATTGAGCGGTATCAGGTTCGGTTAATTGTTTATAATCCAAATAGTGAGGCTATTGAACAATGGATAGAATAAATGAGTATCGCCAAATTGTTTGTCAATTTCTCGAAGACTTCGCCAAAGACGACACCCAAGCTCAGTTAATTTTTGACCATTCACGCGATCGCTATTTGGTGATACATCATAGTTGGCGCGATGAATATCGCATATATGGTTGCGCCATGCACTTAGATATCATCGAGGGCCAAGTTTGGATTCAGCAAAATAGCACCGAAGTCTTCATCGATCAAGAGCTAATTCAGCGCGGTGTCTGTAACAAAGATATCATTTTGGGATTTCGCTCACCCACAATCCGCAAACATCTTGCCGCTATCCTAGACAGTCAAGAAAGTGATACAGTTTGACAAGGCTTTTAACAATGGGCAATTGATAATTGGATCGAAAGCGGGTTTAACTCCCTCACCTATAATATGGATTGTTTGAGGGTAGGGTTTGAATCTCCATCCAAAAAATTCACTGTCAACTGTCAACTGTCAACTGTCAACTGTCAACTGCTATACTTACCATCAATGATTATGCAAAACTATAACTGGAAAAAACTCCAAAATGGCTCGGACATTCGCGGTATCGCCCTCGAAGGGGTTCCCGGCGAAACAGTCAACCTCACGCCGGAAATTGCGACAATTTTAGGTCAATCCTTTGTCAGTTGGCTGGTGCAAAAAGTCAATAAACCTGCTGAAAAGTTGATAATTGCGATCGGGCGTGACAGCCGCCTCTCCGGGCCAACTTTAATGCAAGCAGTCATGGAGGGCATCGCCTCAGTTGGTTCTACAGTATATGACTTTGAAATGGCATCAACTCCCGCCATGTTTATGAGTACAATCACCCCCGGTTTTGAGTGCGACGGCGCAATTATGCTGACTGCTAGCCATTTACCATTTAATCGCAACGGCTTAAAGTTTTTCACCGCTAAGGGTGGATTGCAAAAAAAAGATATTACCGACATCTTAACATTTGCCGAAACCAATGAGTTTAAAAAAGCTGCCGTTCCCGGTACTATTACCAAGCATGATTTTATCTCAGTTTACGGTAATCAATTTGTCGAGAAAATTAGGGAATCAGTCAATCATCCCGAGAATTTTGAGCAGCCGCTGACAGGGTTGAAAATTGTTGTGGATGCGGGTAATGGTGCGGGCGGATTTTATGTTGATAAAGTCTTAAAGCCTTTAGGTGCAGACACGACGGGCAGTCAATTTTTAGAACCGGATGGTACTTTCCCCAATCACGTGCCGAATCCCGAAGATAAACAGGCAATGCAGTCAATTTGTCAAGCGGTTATTGCCAATCAAGCTGATTTTGGGATTATTTTTGATACGGATGTCGATCGCAGTGCGGCGGTGGATTACATTGGCAAGGAACTCAATCGCAATCGCTTAATCGCGTTGATTTCGGCGATCGTCCTACAAGAGCACCCAGGCTCAACCATCGTTACGGATTCTATCACATCCGATGGCTTAACGCAATTCATCGAACAGGATTTGAAAGGAATTCACCATCGCTTTAAACGCGGTTACAAAAATGTGATCGATGAGTCGATTCGCCTGAATGCAGCGGGACAGGAATCGTGGCTGGCGATTGAAACTTCTGGACATGGCGCTTTGAAGGAAAATTACTTTCTGGATGATGGCGCTTATTTGGTCAGCAAATTATTGATTGAATTGGCTAAATCCAAGCTGGAAAATAAATCTTTGCCCGACTTAATTGCGAATTTACAAGAACCTGAAGAAAGTTCCGAGTTTCGGATTAAAATTGGTGTGGACGATTTCAAAGCTCAGGGAAATTTGGTCATTGAGCAACTGCAAGAATTTGTCTCAACCCAAGCCGACTGGCAAATTGTACCCAATAATTACGAAGGTTTGCGAGTTTCCTGCACGTCAGCTAGCGAATCGGGCTGGTTTCTGCTACGCTTGTCACTGCACGATCCGGTGATGCCTTTGAATGTTGAGTCGAATGTTAAGGGTGGTGTTGCTCAAATAGTCGATCGGCTTTTAGCTTTTTTCCAAACAACAGAATCCCTTGATTTGTCGGCTTTATCGAGTAGATAAGGAAGACGGCGGTTTCAACCGCCTCTACAAAAACAAAGATAAAGAAGACGGCGGTTGAAACCGCGTCTACACAAACAAAGTCCGGATGGTGCGCGGACTAATGAAGAAAATAGAAGAAAATCACGTTATTTTAACGGTTCGCTCTTCAACCTGCGGAGGCAGGTTTTGGCTGTGTCGCCGCGGTTTCAACCGCCGAGTTTTCTCTTAATAAACCAAACCCAAGGAGGGATTTGATCGTGTGGCTTTTAATGATTAAATGTTCTGCGGAAAGCTGGACTCTCAATTCCAAAGCTTTCAAAGTCATTGCTGACAAATATCCGGCTACGCCTCTTTCTTCTAAAAAGATGAAAGGCGACGGTGAACGTATCATGGAATATCAATTGGAAAATGTCAATGATGTAGAGGATTTTATGGATGAATGCTTGACTTTAGAGGGTTTTACTGCTACTTTTGAATCTCTGTAAATATCAAATCGACTGACAGGGCTTATTTGTTACGTCTGAACAGTTTGGCGCCTCAGAAACCGGGTTTCTACGAGATTTTACGCCCAGCAATCAAAAATAGAAGGAAGAAACCCGGTTTCTCGCCCTCTCAAGAGTTTGGCGCCTCAGAAACCGGGTTTCTACGAGATTTTACGTCTAGCAATCAGAAATAGAAGGAAGAAACCCGGTTTCTCGCCCTCTCAAGAGTTTGGCGCCTCAGAAACCGGGTTTCTACGAGATTTTACGCTTAGTAATTAGAAATATAGGAAGAAACCCGGTTTCTCGCCCCCCATGCGTCACGCTTCTGTAAATCTAAAATTGACTGACAGCGCGATCGGCCTACAATAATTCTAGGATCGATCGCAACTGTTCAAAGCCTTCTTAAAATCGGTTTGAGCTGCGAATGCGTCCGTTGTAATTGACTGTGATTCTTCCTTCTTGGGAAACAGTCACAACCGTCTCAACCGTATATACAGACGAACCGGGTTTGTAACCTTGAAAAGTAAATGTCCAAGTACCGTCACCATTGTCAACAAAAGGCGATTCTGCTGATGCGCCGTGCATTGATGCTTCGGCTCGATATTTGCCCAAACCGCCGTTAGCATTTTCTGCTGCTTGACGGGCTAGGTTTTTCGCTCGATTCAGTTCGATATTATTGGAAATAACTGTAATATCCGTGAATTCACTTTGAGAAGAGCGAAGGGGATTGCTGAAGGCGGGGGAGACTCCCACGGCTAAGGTTGAGAGTGCTAGCAAACAAGCAAGTCGGGTGGTTAGTTTCATAATACAAACTCATTTATAGTTTGTAAACTCTACGGGACTTGCGCTAACATACCCGGAAGAGTTAAAAATTCTCTGAATAGCCTCGAATTTAGAGGTTTTTATCGGTTTGTAGTGAGGACTTCAGTCCTCGGATTTGGATGCGGACTGAAGTCCTCACTACGAACCTATTTTAGGTGAGGAATGCTAGTCCTCGGATTTGGATGCGGACTAAAGTCCTCACTACGAACCTAGAATCAATTAATTTTTAATTTTTACTTGGGAATCGGCGGGCGTTTCCCCGTCGTTCAAATAGCGGTAACTCATCTTAGAAATATCCCGAATCAAACTTTGAGCGGGCTTCTCGGTTTCCGGCGGATGCTTCACCATCACTGCTACTAAATAGCGCTTGCCGTTGGGCAAATCTACCATCCCCGCATCGGCTAGCATTGTATTGATGTTGCCGGTTTTGTGAGCAATCACTGCTCCTTCGCCCAAGCCTCTCGGTAGCAAAGTATCGTTTTTAGTTTGCCGCATGATTTGCAAAATTCGATCGCGCGATTTGACAGAAACCAAATTTCCGCGATCGACTTGAGCCATAATATTTATCAAATCCTTCGGGCTGCTAGTATTCGTTCCCTCCAAATCCGGCAACTTATTCCGCAGCACCGTCGCCCTCAATCCCCAGTTAGCAAATTGCTGATTTAAAACCTCCGCACCTCCCAACAACTCAATCATCATATTTGTCGCCGTATTGTCGCTGACAACAATCATCTTTTTCGCAACTTCCAAAGCCGAATATTTCTGGCCCGGTGCGTCGTCTTGCATATCCCCAGAACCCTCAGCAATATGTTCCGGTTTCAGCGTCAACATCTGATCTAACTGGATTTTGCCCTCATCTACTGCTTGGAAAAAAGCTACTAAAATTGGGACTTTAATCGTGCTCGCTGAAGCAAAAGGAGCATCGCCGTTAAAATTTAGGTAGCTTCCTGTATCTAAATCAACTAGAAATATTCCGGCTGTTAAAGTAGGATTTTCTGTTGCTATCACCTGAACTTGTGTTTTCAAAGCTGCTAATTCTTGATTCAGTTGCAGGGCTTCTGGGGTGGCTGGTGCGGCAACTGCGCTATCGGCTGGGTTTTTCTGGTCTGCGGGGGTTTCCTGTGTGGCTACGCCCGATCGACTTACAGCATTCACCACTGACAGCAGCGTACCGCAAATCACCGCCATCCCAACTCCCAAAATCAGCAACCGAGTAGCGTATACCAACGGCGGCACGTTCCGAGTTGCAGAGCGTTTTCCCGGTCTCTGATTCGCTTGGGGGCGCGGTTTCGGCACGGGGGCTTTTTTGAGCTTGGGGGCTGTTACCGGGTCTGGAATGCTCTCTGGCGGTGCGCTAACCCGACTTTTACGGGCTGGGGGGGGACTTGTCGTTTCGGGTTCGCTGATGGGATTGCTGGCCCGAGTGCTGACAGGGGAATTCGGTTCGGGAAAAGCGAACATATCGACAGCAGCGAGGCCTTTTTTGCGAGGTTGGCGGCTCTTCGCCTCCCCAATTTTGGTGGTTTTAGCGGTTTTGGGTTTTCTGGGATTAATTGCTGATTGGGGATTGGACAAAAAGTCCTGCGCGCTCAATTCTGCGGGGGTAGGTGCGGGAGATTTTGCTCTACTTCTGCTGCGGCTTGTTTGCGGTGGGAAAGTCGCAGTTTCTGATGTGGGAATTTCCCCATTGCTGTTTTGCGGTTGGGGAGGGCGGCGACGGCTGGATTTGCCAGACTCGGTTGAAGCGCCGGATTGAGGCGGCTGCGGGCCGGAGTTGGCAGAGGCTATCGAGGACATCACTGATAATATCGATCGTTTGGGAAACCGCTCTGCCACGTCTTACTCCTTCTGCACTGTAAATTTCAAGTTTAAGATTTTTTAGCTTAACAGCCAATCACTTTTAGATTTTAGATTTTAGATTTTAGATTTTAGATTTTAGATTTTAGATTTTAGATTTTAGATTTGGGATTTTAGATTTACTCCACACGCACCCGTGCACGCAATTGTCACCCAAGAAACCGGGTTTCTTGACTAAAAACCTAGGCTTTAAGGTAATTTCCCGGCAAGAAACCCGGTTTCTAATACCACTACACCTAGCTATCCGTTGGATTTTCCGGCAGCGCCCCATCCAGAGTATCAGAAACTGGCGATCGCGGATAATTTTTCAATCCCCATTCTGTTTGACGGATCGCGCCCCGCAGCATGGCGACTTCATCCACTGTCGGATAAGCCCTGTTGTACAAACGCCGAAATTTTTCCATCCGACTTGCTGCTGTGTGCGGCTGCAAATACCCAATTTTCAGTAGCAGCCCTTCTAATTGCTGGTAATATCCCTCCAAATTTTCCAACGGAGCACTGTTGGGAGAGGGGGAGAGGGGGAGATTGGGAGATTGGGCAAATATTGCCTCTTCCTTATTCTTTCTATCCGTTACATCCGCTACAGAATCCGTTGCTGAACTTCCCTCTTCCTTCTTCCCTCTTCCTTCTTCCTTCTTCCTTCTTCCTTCGTCTAGATACAATTCATAGCAGCAAATAGCTACGGCTTGAGCGAGATTTAAGGAAGTGTAAGCATCGCTGCTAGGAATCCGAATCAAGCGCTGGGCGCGGTTTAATTCGGCGTTAGTCAATCCACAATCTTCTCGACCAAAAATTAGGGCGCTGGGGGCTTCTAGCAACCAAGGTAAAGCATCTGCGGGTGCTTCTAGCGGCATTGGGTGCGATCGACAATCATCTCCTGTAGTTGCGATCGCCCTGACACATCCTACCAAAGCAGCCGGCAAACTCTCAACTACTATCGCCGTTTCTAGTATTGAGGCGGCGCGCACAGCCATCAACCGGGCTTCTTCCCCTAAATAATCGCACTGGGGATTCACCAAAATTAATTGGTGCAAACCCATATTTTTCATCACGCGGGCCACAGAACCCACATTTAAGGGCCCTGCGGGTTCGACTAAGACGATTCGGATGTTGGCTGATGCCGTTGCGAGCATTTTTACTGGGGAGATTTTTGGCTGAAATTGGGTTGTTTCTTCAGCAACAGGCAAGATGCCTGTTCCACAAGAATTTAATTCTCTTGTGGAACAGGCATCTTGCCTGTTCATAATCAGAATAATACAATATCTAAGTTAGTAATCCACTGTCAAAATTAGCATGGCAAAGCAACGATCGAAGTCCGATTTACCGACTAAGATGTGTCCGGTGTGCGATCGACCTTTTACTTGGCGCAAAAAATGGGCCGACTGCTGGGATGAGGTGAAATACTGCTCGGATCGCTGTCGCCGCCGCCGTAATAGCACAGAAAATTAAGAATGTCTTGCCATTTGCCAAACTGAGGCTAAGATTGCAAAGGAAAAATTTCACGGTTAGAAGTATGGCATCGCAACAGGTGCAACCAAAGCTAGTTATTCACGGCGGTGCCGGTAGTTGTCTGCAAAGCAAGGGCGGAATTGAAGCGGTGCGGAAGTCGCTTTACGATGTTTTGGAGGCAGTGTATCCGCTGCTGAAAAATGGCGCAAGTGCCGTAGATGCAGTAGTGCAGGGCTGTCGGTTGTTGGAAGATGACCCGCGATTTAATGCGGGCACGGGTTCTGTGGTACAGTCGGACGGGCAAATTCGGATGAGTGCTTCGCTGATGGACGGTTTGGCGCAGCGTTTCAGCGGCACAATTAATGTGGCTCGCGTTCAAAATCCGATCGAACTTGCTCAATTTTTGCAGACTTCGGACGATCGCGTACTCTCAGATTACGGTGCGGCGGAATTGCTGCGAGAACTTCACTTACCGATTTACGATCCGATGACGGATTTGCGGTTGCACGAGTGGATGCAGGAACGCCAAGGCAATTTTAACAGAGCAATGGCTAATGTGGTCGCGGAACCTGCGGGTGTTGGCACCATCGGAGTTGTAGCTTTGGATACTGAGGGACGCTTGGCTGCGGGAACATCGACTGGCGGCAAGGGTTTTGAGCGCATCGGGCGGGTTAGCGACTCAGCAATGCCTGCGGGAAATTACGCGACGGGCAATGCGGCGGTTAGCTGTACTGGTATCGGCGAGCACATCATGGATGAGTGTTTGGCGGCGCGAATTGTGATTCGGGTAACGGATGGTTTGAGTTTGAAAGCTGCTTTTGAGCGTTCTTTTGCGGAAGCTGACGATCGCAAACGGGATTTTGGTGCGATCGGGATTGATGCTAATGGTGCGATCGCGATCGGCAAAACTAGCGAGATCATTCTCGGTGCTTTTCACAACGGTACGGAAATGGGCGATACTTTGGAAACAAAGAAGGGAACGTTAGTTTTTGTTGCTTAAATTTGCATAGAAGCGGTGGTTTAGATTCCCGACTTCGCAGGAGTTGTCGGGAATCTCGATCGGCGTTAGTTTAATATCATGTCCGGTAGCCTCGTTCCGATTCGGACATGATATTAAGATAAGACGAACGGTAGCTATCTCGTAACGAGCCAAAAACTTCACCCCAAGGTCAGGATTCCCGCCGCCAAATCTACCACTAACCGTTTAGTTTTCAGCCATTCCATCCCGATGATAATTTCTGGTATCTCATCTCCTGCTACCACAGGAATATTAAATTCTTGACCGTCAATTTGCACAGTGCCGATATAAATATTAAAAGTACCTTCTCCTCGTGCAGTCTTCATGGGGTATTCATCATCTACAAGCAGCCAATTAAAATCTAAATCTTGGCTGTTTATCGCCAACCAACCGCTGAATCCTGTATCTAGAAGCGCATCCGCAAATATGACTTCCCCATCAGCAGCTACCAAACTTATTTCAAAAAATAGTTGATTTGTCTCTTCATCAAACTTTCCTTGAATCATAAAATACTGCCACAAACTCCGGTCTCATTCAAGCGCCGAACAACCATTAGTTTTTGGGGAGAATTTGTTAACAGCTTCCCAAAAGCGACGAGTTGATCTTTCTCAACAAAATATTCGCCACTATCAGGATCGATAACAACGTACCAATTGTAGTGAGTCGCCATGAGTTCGTCGCGGACTCGTTCAAAAATCGGGCGACAGCGCTGCCACCGCAGTTGGCTTTCAGCTTTTTGTTTTGCTTTCTCTTCGGGAGAAATCGGAGTTTTTTTGTATTTGTCAGAGATGTGGCGGGGTTTCCATCCGGCAGGTGCTGTTATCATAGTTTTTGTATTAGCTCTGAATCTAGTTTAGCAAAGATCGCCGACTCATTCCGGCTCCAGACTCAGAAATTAAGCGAATTTTTTCCTGCAATCTGGCAAAAACTACTTCACCATCAGTCACTTTTCCTTGAGCAATTTGCTCAGTACCGCTAGCAATTTTTTGTCTGAGTGCTGCCAGACGCTGCTGTTTCAATGCGCGATTTCTTTCTTCTAGCAGTTGCAATGCTTCGCTAAGTAGTTCTTGAACGCTGTCATAGTTGCCACCTTGTAATTGCGAGCGCACGTAATTTTCTTGTTCGGGTGTTAGGGTAACGTTCATTGTCTGGGCCCTTCTAAAAAACCTTAAATCAATTATACTATAATAATTTAATCATCACCATTCACCTCAACCATCTTAAATTCGCAACTGCCAAAGTTTAACTGTACCATTATCGCTACCGCTGACCAGAGTGTCGCCCAACTTCCCGATCGCCACCGCCGACACCGGGCCCGAATGTCCCTCCAAAGCGTGCAGCAATTCGCCTCGCAAATTCCAAAGCCTAACAGTACCGTCAAAACAGCCCACAGCAAAATATTTCCCGTCGGGGCTAATGGCGGCGGCGGAAGTGATGCGAATTCCGGTTTGCACCGAATGCAATAATTCGCCTGTTTCCAAATTCCACAGGGCGATCGTTTTGTTGGAATGACAGACTAGAATTTGGCTGTCTGGAGTAATTGCTACATAATTTTCGCTACCAAATGTTCGCCGCACTTCTCCCCCCGGTAATTCCCACAAAGTCACGGTAGCGCGACAGAAACCGCTGGTTGCATTCAGCCCGCTGGCTATTAACATTTTGCCGTTGGGACTCAGGGCGATCGCACTTATGTCATCTCCTTGATAGCCTTTCAAAACTTGCAGCAGTTGGCCGCTGTTGAGGTGTTGCAGCTTGACAGTGCCACAGGTGGTGCCGATCGCCAAAATTTGCCAGTCGGGACTCACAGCGACAGATTCGTGGCGGTGTACGTCTGCTAAACGCTTCATCTGTTCTCCATTTTGCAGGTTCCACAGTTTGACTGTACCCGCGCGCGATCGCGTCAGCAGCGTTTTGCTAGCGGGGCTGAAAGCAACTAGCAACACGGCGGTTGAATGTCCGCAAATAGTCCGCAGCAGTTCCCCGCTGTGCAAACTCCAAACTTTCACTGTACTGTCGTGAGATCCCGTTGCTAGTAATTGTCCGTCGGGACTGATCGCAGCCGAGAGAATGCTGTCTGAATGGTGGAGAGTGGCTTTTAAGACTGCGCCGGATGAGGTTTTTGGTTGTTTTTTATACCCGGCTATTACCAGCCAGTCGATCGCATCCCTCCAATTTTTGAGCGCATTTCGGGGTCGATTTGTCAATATTTCTATGTATCGGTACAAGGTTTTGGATAAGTCAACCTCTACACCCTTGATTTGTTTGTTAAGAAGTACCGCCATCTCGGCGGGGCTGTAACCGCACAGCAAGCCGCACAAGTGCCTTTTTTCCACGGGTGTCAGCCCTCTTCGGGTGTGGGGGGCGAATTCTAGTTTGGCATTGGCTAAGTCGCTGTAGAGCTTTTCGATGTCCCAGTCGTAAATTGCCCGTACAAACGGTTCTTCGGGTCGATCGAGGTTTGAGGGTGTCATTTGTGGCAGTCGCGATCGAGTTCCTAGTCAAATTCCTAACCAAAATCCTAACATTCGCTGTGCGCGATCGGACTGCTTTCACCACTAATCTATTTTTAACACAGCAAACAGCCAAAAGAGCTTTCGGTAAAAAATGTGCCGAAATCCTGACTTTTACAGTTTGCTAAATAATTCTACATTAACCGGAGAAATAAAATGCCTGGAATTGCGATCGCCTTATTTTTCGTCCTCGGTTTGGTTTTAAGTCTTGTTGGTTATATTTGGGGATTAGTTCAAGCTTTTGGAGAGGAAACTCTTTGGGGAGTCCTTTACTTGCTTGTTCCCTTTGCAGGCTTTGTTTTTTATGTCAAAAATTGGAGCAACACAAAAATCAGAAAAACCTTCTTGATTCAATGTGCTGGTTTGCTAATGTTTGTCTTGGGAGGTGTTACTACTTCAGTATTTTATGGCGGAAATTTCACACAAATATCCGATCCTAGCCAGAATCAAGAACTAAAAAATAACGATAGCTCTCCTTCTTCTTTTCCTTCGGATCTTAACACTTCTCCATCACCAAGTCAAGAATCATCTCCGGCTGCTGAGCCATCTCCTCAAAGTTTTATAGCGCCGATTCAAAAAGACGAATTCAAACAATCGATGAAACTTGGCTATATCTACTACGGACAGAGAGAATATCAAACGGCTTTAATTAATTTTAACAGAGCTTTGCAGGTGCGTCCGGGCGATGCTTATGCTATCAAGGCTGTTGACAATACCAAAATGGCGATCGCCGGCAGTCGGACTAAATAATCCACGTTCACATTCACTTGAAATTCATTAAACATAAAATCATGAAACAAACATCAGACAAACTAGAATTCGTAGAAATGTCCGCATTTTGGATACAGCTATTTGTTGGGGGGAGTTTTTTGTTGTTCGGTTTGTTTGCGGTTTTGTTTTCTGGAGGTTTTTTCGCTGCTTTATTTGCGCTCCTTGGTTTGGCATTGGTAATATTTGTAGAAATTGAGACTATTACCTTTGATAAAAATCTCGGTCATATGACCATCAAACGACATAAACCACTTATTGCAAAAAGGAAATTCCTCAAACAGTTTATTCAACGTATTTCAGGCATAGAAATACAGGAAACAAAACTTATTAACCACCTGCTTCAAGATATTTCAGGTGTGGAAATACAGGAAATTTCAGATAGTGAGAGTAATAAATATCGTATCTGCGTTGTATTGCACTCAGGTAAGCAGCGTGTTCCTCTAACTTCTGGTTTTACCACTGGTAGTTTGGGAGGCTATCATAAACAAGCTGAAGTCATTGCGATATTTTTGGGTATCCAAAATTACGGTATAGACGGCTTTCCCACAGACAGATCTAACGAACTTCAATGGAAGACTATAGAAGAGGAAATTGCCCACTGGAAAACTGCGATCGAAAGTGATTCTAATGATGCTGATGCTCACATGAGATTAGGATTGGCTTTGATTAGTCAAGACAAAACAAACAATAAAGAACAAGCAATGGGCTACCTAAAACAAGCCGAGGCTCTTTTCAAAAGTCAAGGTTATGACGAGGAAGCTATGCAGGCGGCTCAACTTTACGGTGCGGCTTATTGGGGAATGCTTGGAAAGTGAGGTTAATCCGATCGAGATTGATGCACTTAGACTCAAGAAACCGATGTTTCCCCACCAGCAACTCAAGAATCATCTCCGGGTACTCAGCCATCTCCTCGACTTGATGCAGCATCTGTACCCGGTAACAAAGATGAATTCAAAAAATCAATGAAACTTGGCTATGTCTACTACACGCAGAGAGACTACCAAACGGCTTTAATTAATTTTGATAGAGCTTTGCAGGTGCTTCCGGGCGATGCTTATGCTATCAAGGCTGTTGACAATACCAAAATGGCGATCGCAGGCAGTCGCACTAAATAATCCGTGCATGACAAATTGCGTACAGCAGAGAAATCAGTAATTTAGATCGTTCTCAAAAATAACAGGATAAGCTTATGAAAGTTCTCAAGCAAACACCAACTAAACTAATAATTCAAAATTCTAGCATCTGGGACGGTTTAGTCTTAATTTCTCCCTTCATTGTAATTGGATTATTGCAGATCATCTTGGCGTCCAACTGGATCGGTGGAGGTATATTTCTGTTATTCTCGCTGTGCTTGTTGGACGGCGCGATATCTGAAATATATATCTTTGATAAGATTTTGGGGAAAATGACCGTTAAACGACGGGGTTTGTCGCTTAATCATGTTGTCGAACGATCGATTCGCGATATTTGTGCAGTCGAATTGGAGGAAATAGGAGATGGCGAAGGAAATTATAGCTACTATGTTGAGCTATTGATGTTGGGGTGCGATCGCATTTGTTTGAGAAGCAATTCAGTAACAGAACAATGCCAAATGGTTGACTTGATTCGCAGCTATGTCTCGACGTGCGATCGCAGTCATAGCACTGAAGCAATATCTTTGCCCAGCAAGTGCACCGGAGGCCTTGTCAAATAATCTGTGCATGATAAAATTGACGCAAAAAAGAAATTGCCACTTCAAGTTTTTGTGTCATCAAAAGGATGAATTCATGAAAAAACTCCAGGGAACACCATATAATGAACTAAAAATTCAAAGTTCTAACATCAGGCTGAACTTGTTATCTAGCTTGTTCTTAATTATCGCTGGATTATGGCTGGTTTTTTATGCACCAAATGCAACTCTAAGTTGCCAACGTATAGAATCTAAACAAGGCAATTGTAAACTCACAAAAACGATCTTGTTGGGTTCAAATACTCAAGAAATATCTCTGGATAATTTAGTGGGAGGCAAAGTTACCAAAGGTTCCAAGGGTAGCACCAGAGTTGAACTGTTAACCAAATCAGGGGGAATTCCGTTTACGGATTACTACACTACTTCTTGGGGGGATAAAAATGATCTTGCTAATAAAATCAATGATTTTGTTGCAAATCCCGATCGCAAATCGTTGAATCTCAGTCAAGACGATCGCCGGGGTGCATGGATATTTGGGAGCATATTTGTGCTGGCTGGGGTATTACCATATGTTTGGAAGCGCGAAAAATTAAATCTATAGCTTTGATAAAATTTTCGGTAAAATGACTGTTGAACAACGGGGTTGGCGGGTGAATAATTTTACCGAATACTTTTATTCCGAGATTTATGAGTAGAAGTAGGTACTGGAAAATATAAAAATTAACGTATTCGCTATTATAGGCTTTCTCAAAAAAGTGAGGTATGCCCAATGCCCTATTTGGCCTGTTTGGCCAATGCCCATGAGTACCTCATCTTTCGCTCGAAAGGCTATCTTTCGTAGAAAAACCCGTTTCTAGGCTGAATTTTCAAGAATACAATTATGACTTTTATGAAGTTAATCAATGACATTTATGAATTGACCTGAAAAGAAAACTGTTGCATAATTGTAGTTAAGAGCTTTGCTATAGAAATCATATAATAACGAAAGTTCTTAGTCCCTAGTCTGCTAATTTTTGTAACCCCGTCAATCACTTACATCGGAGATTATACCTAACATGAAAGTTATTAAAAAAAACGAACATCTTCTAATGCTTAATAATTTATGGGAAATGATTTATAGTGCGATATCTCCTACCATATGGGTGACGGGATTTTCAGGAATACCTTTATTTATGATGTTCTTGATTATGGCATCTACTGGAGTGGAAAGACTTTCCTGCAAAAAGATTGAGCCAAAAAGCGCAAATTGCGAACTCAGTAGGTCAACTTTTATGGGATTAAATAAAGGCGAAGTAACCTCGATAGATCAAGTTCAGGGAGCTAGATTTGAGACAAGCAAGACCACCGATAGTGATGGCAAACCCATGACTGTGAACAATGTATTTTTGGTAAGCAAGGAATGGGAGTTTTTGTTGACAAATCAAAGTGCCAAGGATGCAAATTCGTTTAATAAATATATACAAACCTCGACCGGAGTGTTGGTGATAGAAACAGACAATCGGTTATTTGGTTTTGGAATAATGCTTTTTCCCAGTTTGTTTTTAGTTATTGGTTTTAGGGTATTTTCTGGTGTATTGCGTTATTTTATTGTTGAAACTTACATTTTTGATAAAGATGCAAGTACCTTAACTCTTAAGAAAAAAGGAATATGGGTGAAGGAAGTTGCCGAACGATCGCTCAGCGAAATTTCGGAGGTTAAATTAGAAACAATATACGGCGAAAACAGTATGTTATGGGAGGTTTGTTTGCTAATGAATGAGGGCGATCGCCTATCTTTAGGCAGTAGCTCAAATCAGAAAGAGCAACAAAAAATGGCTGATTCGATTCGCAGCCACCTCAATGGTTGATCCCTCTGAATATATACATAGACTTCAAGAGCAATCTGGAAAATTTTGCAGACTATCAATTAATTAAACGGGAGTGGATACCGATGATGAAAATAATTGAAAAAACCGAACATCTTCTCAAGCTTAAAAATGGATTAAGTTTGTCTGGTTTGCTATTTCCTACTGTATGGGTTACAGGATTTTCAGGAATACCCTTGTTAATGATATTTATCACGATGTCCTCTTCTGGAGTGGAAAGACTTTCGTGCACAAAAATTGAGCCAAAAATCGTAAGTTGCGAAATGAGTACATCAAGTTTTATGGGATTAGTTAAAGGGGAATTAGAGTCCATCCAACAAGTCAAGGAGGCTAGAGTTGACAAAATAGAGACTACTGATAGCGATGGGAATTCAACTTTCAAACAGAATGTATTTCTGGCAACTAACCAAGGAGATGTTTATCTACCGTACCAAACTGTTAAGGATGCAGAGTTGTTCAATAAATATATACAAACCTCTGTCAGTAAATTAGTAATAGAAAAAGATAATCGGCTAGCAAATTTCGGCTCGATACTTTTTCAGGGCAGCTTTGTCGTTATTGGTTTCGCTGCAATATATTTTGTGTTCCATAATTTATTCAGTGTTGAAACTTATATTTTTGATAAAAATGCAAGTATCCTAACTATTAAAAAAAGGGGGATAAGGGTGAATGAAGTGACCGAAAAATCGCTCAGTGAAATTTCTGAAGTCGAATTAAAAACAGTTCACGTACACAAAACAGAACATATGGACAGCTATACCTGGTACGATGTGCATTTGCTAATGAATGTGGGAGATAGCCTATGTTTAAGCGGTGGCTTGAATCGGGAAGAGCAACAAAAAATGGCTGACTTGATTTGCAGCTATTTGGACAAGCGATCGCACTAAATGAATGCACCTGCGACTTTAAGTACGCGCGGCGCAGCTATCCCTCTTGGCTGAATCGCCCAAATCAATAATTAACGATACTTAGGTAGGCGCTAATAATCTTTACATTCTGTTACATTATAAAGTTTTCTTCATTTTTGTTAGCCATTACTTCCTGTACAATCGCGCTATAAAGCTAAGGTTTCACTCCCAATGAAATAATTAATATATTTTTCAGATTCATCTCCTTAAATCACGGAAAGGTCTCTCAAACGCAGCCGCAGGTGAACTCGCGACATTTGTTGTCGGTTAGACATTTTAGTGCTAGCCTATTAGCAAGATAAAAAGGGTTATCCTATAGGATCGCTTCCAATAATATATAACTTAACAATTTGACGTAGCCTGGTCGGGAAGTCGATCTGTAACATCAGTTTTGGATTTAAAAGGTGAAGTAAATGAAAATAATCAAGTACACAGCAACGGAACTAATAATTCAGACTAAAAGCATATTAGATTTTTGGTTCCCTAGTTGTTTATTAATGACATTTGGACTGATCGGGCTGACTTTTGACTATCATGCAGCAACTTTGAGCTGCCAGCGATCGCACGAAAAACAAGGAAATTGTCAGTTGGTGCGATCGCACTTACTGGGATCGAACATCCAAGAAATTCAGCTTGCTGCTTTGCAGGGAGCTAAAGTTGAAAGATTTGGCTCCAAAAGCAGAGTTGTACTTGTGACGAAGGTTGGGGATGTTCCTTTCAGTGCTAACTCGACTAACTGGGGGAATAAAGACGCTGCTGCTTCGGACATCAATTTTTTTGTTAAGAATGCAAAACATCGCTTGCTGCGCTTAAGCCAAGACGATCGCTGGTTGGGATGGACAGGAGGCATATTTGTGCTCGCAGCAGTCGGAGTCATCGTCTTGGGAAATAAAGAAACCTACAGCTTCTATGGAACTTCCAACACCTTGACTGTTAAACGGCGGGGTTTGTTGGCACGTAAAGTAATTCAACGCTCTCTGTGCGACATTTATGGGGTGGAAGTCGATCGCACAAAAGATCGGGATCATGATGTTTGGTACGAAGTCAGACTGTTAGTTAGTGGAGGAGATCGCATATCCCTTCCCCACACTATGAGCCCGTACAAGCAACTAGAAATCGCCAAAGCGATTAATAACTACCTGCACGCGCGATCGCACGAAAGTGTTTGTAATGAGGACTTTAGTAAAAATTATGCGGAGTAAAGTCCGAACGATCAAACCTAGTTCTTTTTGCGGACTAAAGTCCTCACTACAAGCCTAGTTATTTGTTTCCATCTTTCAACTTCCAACCTGGTTTGACAACTTGGCGGGAACGGGCAATTACTAAGCAGTCATTGGGCACATCTTCTGTTACTATAGAACCCGCAGCTACATTAACATCTTCTCCCAAGGTTATCGGCGCCACCAAGACACTATTGGAACCTGTTTTGCTCCGATCGCCTATTTGAGTTTTGTGCTTGTTTTTGCCGTCGTAATTGGCGGTAATTGTCCCAGCGCCGATGTTGACTTTTTCTCCCAAAGTCGCATCGCCTAAATAGGACAAGTGAGCGACATTCGTGCGATCGCCTAGTTGAGCATTTTTCAATTCTACAAAATTGCCGACGCGACAGTTGGCCCCTATTTGCGCGTGTCCCCGCAAGTGTGCGTAGGGGCCAATTCGCGCATTTTCCGCCACCATACTGTCCGAAATTACCGAATAAAGCACAGTCACGTTTTCCTTAATTTGACTGTTTTCAATCAAACTACCGGGCCCGATGCGACTTCCTGAGCCGATCGAAGTTTTCCCCCGCAGATGGGTTTGCGGTTCAATTACCACATCCGGCTGCAACTCTACGGTATCATCGATCGTGATGCTTTGGGGATCGATCAGCGTCACGCCCGCCCTCATCCACTTATCCTTTACCCGCCCTTGCAAAATATCGGAAGCTGTGGCTAAATGTTTGCGATCGTTAATTCCCAAGATTTCTTGATAATCTTCAACATCCACCGCCATCACGGGAGAGAGAATACTTACCGTATCAGTTAGGTAATATTCTTTTTGGTCATTGTCTGCTTTCAAATCTGGCAAAATTTTCTCTAAATGCGGCCAGTGAAAACAGTAAACACCTGCATTAATTCGCTGGTTTTGCTTTTGATCTGTTGTACAATCGCGGTCTTCGACAATTTGCTGCACTAAGTTTTGACTGTCAGTAAATACTCGCCCGTATCCTTGAGGATTCGGCAAATTAGCTGTCAATATAGTAGCAGAGTTTTGGTGCTGTTGATGAGTTGCCATCAATTGTTTGATAGTTTCTGCTCTCAGCAAAGGTACATCGCCATTTAATACCAGCAAATCTCCTGAAAATCCCTGTAAGTGAGGCAGCAATTGCTGGATGGCGTGGCCTGTTCCTAATTGTTCGGTTTGTTCGACAAATTCTAGGGGAGGGAAATCGGATTTTTCGGATATTTCTTGATCTCCAATCAGCGCTTGTTTAACGAGTTCGCCTCGATAACCGACGATGACAAGTCGCCGGGAAATTTCAATTTCTTGACAGCTTTGGAGGACTCGCTCAACTAGCGATCGCCCGCCCAATTCGTGAAGAACTTTGGGCAAGTCAGATTTCATGCGGGTGCCGCGTCCAGCAGCTAAAATTGCTATTGCTATCATTGTGCGATCGAGCTATTTGCTATAAAAACTAGAATATTGACTAAATGATGATATCACTCGCTGTCCGTCGGTGGTGGTGCGATCGCACAATTTTTTAATCTCCAATCTCAAATCCAGGCGCCGCAGGTCTTTTTGCAGCCAGATGTCGGTTTGAGAGGCGATGCTTGCGGTATCTTGGAGTTGCGCGCGGTATCAAATTGCTGAGGACTGAAGTCCTCACTACGAACCTGAGTTCTGTTCGTAGTAAGGACTTCAGTCCTTCCCCGAGGGATGCAAGGGGGAGCGAGAGTGATAATTTGCATCTTTGAGCTTGAATTTACCGAGAGCGATTATATAGATTATACTGTTCGTTGAATTTCAGTTATGCTCTTTTCAGCTAAAAAAAACTATTGTTTCGTGACTTTTTCATTCCTTCTTCCTTCTTCCTGATGACTAATGACTGATGACTAATGACTAATGACTAATGACTAATGACTAATGACTAATGACTTCTTCCTTCCTTTCTGCATTATCAGGTGTCGAGCTATGACAGAGCTTAATTTTCAGGAACTTGCCAAGCAGGGAAATCCACAGGCGATCGCATCTTGGCTCAACAGCAACTTACAATCAGAAGGCATCACAGCCTCCGCGAATCTCGACGGCGACTGTTTGGATGTAATTTTGGAGGCCGAGCAATTACCGATAGAAGATATATTAGTTGATTTTGTCCGTGAAAAACTGACAGATTTGCAGCCGAAGTCGATTCGGAAAGTGAAGGTTGAGGGGCGAGAAAGCGGTGAGATTGGGGCTGTTTGGAGTCAAGAGTTTAGTTTGGAGAGCAGTATTTTGGAACCACACAACTTTGCGGGAGAAGCTGTCCCAAATATTGCGGTTGCTAATGTTGCTAATATGGACGATCGCACAGAAGGGGAGAGTACAAATATGGATGAGGAGAAATCGCCGGAATTGGCTGCATTTGAGAACCGATTGCGATCGACTTTCATTGTCGTCGGGCTGGTAACGGGTTTGTTGGCGATCGCCGTGGTGGCCTTTGTCAGTAAGATGTTAAACGAGCCGCCAGCCACTGCGGGGCAGAATCCAGATGAAACTGCCAATGTAGCAACTGTACCGGATACCTTTCGAGAGGCCGTTAACAGCGCCCTCAAAGCAGCAGAGTTAGGGCGAGTGGCAAAAACGAAGGAAGATTGGGCGATCGTTGTCGATCGCTGGCAAGAAGCGGTATCGTTGATGAGAAGAGTACCCGTATCCAGCGCCAACCACGAACTAGCTCAGACAAAAGTAATTGAGTATCAAAAATATCTGCTTTACGCTCAAGAATCAGCAGTAAATCCACCTCCCCTAGAGCCAACTCCCGCAACAGCAGAAAAAGCTACTTCTAAGAAAGCCAATTCCGAAAAAGCAGAACCGGAGAAACCAACTTCTAAAAAAGCCAATTCCGAAAAAGAAAGCTCCGAAAAACCTAATCCTAAGAAAGCCAATTCCGAAAAAGCAGAACCTCAGAAAGCAACTCCTTCTCGATAAATTAGTTCTGGACGCAACGAAAGGTACGTAGTTGCGCTTCAGCGCTCTTTGTTGCATATATAGCCTTTCTCAAAAAGATGAGGTATAGCCTTTCTCAAAAAGATTCGCGGATGTTGTTGGTTCGAGAACCCTATACGTTGATAGGTTCTACAAGCTGTCAGTCATACCTCATCTTTCTGAAAACCGCTATATAAGAAAGAGCGCTGAAGCGCAACTACATACCTAAGAATTAGCCTATATCTTCTGGTTTATTGGGTATTTATGTGTAATTGTCGATGTCCCACCCCAAATTAGAATAGTTATGAATGACAACAATTTAATTGTTTCCGCTGAATGGTTGGCCGCCAATACCCAAAATCCGCAAGTTGTAATTGTGGACTGTCGGTTTGCTCTCGCTGACGCAGAATTAGGACAAAAACAATATCAAGAAAGTCATATTACCGGAGCTTTCTATTTAGATTTAAACCGAGATCTCGCTAGTGTAGTTGGCACGCACGGCGGCAGACACCCGCTGCCAAATATTGCAGAATTAGCTGAGAAATTGAGCGCGATCGGCATTAATTCATCAGAAACTTTAGTCGTGGCTTATGACGATTCGCGGCTGGCTTTTGCATCTCGCTTGTGGTGGCTGCTGCGATACATGGGACACAGCAAAGTCGCTTTGTTAGACGGCGGTTTCAGCGCCTGGAAAGCGGCGGGATATCCGGTAACAAATACTTTGTCGGAACCCCGCGAGGGTAAATTCGTGGTGAAATTGCAGCCGGATATGGCGGTTGACATTGAGGCTGTAAAAGAGCGAAAAGACTTGCCGGAGACGGTTTTGGTTGATTCGCGAGAAAGTGAGAGATACGAGGGCTTGCGGGAGCCGATCGACCCCATTGCAGGCCACATTCCGGGTGCTGTCAACTACCCTTGGCAAGGGGTGACGGATGAAACTGGAAAAGTGCGATCGACCTCCGAACAAAAACAGCGGTGGGCGGAATTAGAAAAAGCCGAAGAAATCATCGTTTATTGCGGTTCCGGGGTGACAGCTTGCGTAAATTTACTCTCCTTAGAAATCGCCGGAATTCCCGATGCTAAACTCTATGTCGGTAGCTGGAGTGACTGGTGTTCCTATCAGTTGTAGGGTGCGCAATGCGCACCTCAATATATTCGTAGGGTGCGCAATGCGCACCAAAGCACCAAGAAGATTCGGCGGTTGAAACCGCATCTATACAAACGATGTCCGCCTCCGCGGACTAAAGAATGGTGCGCAATGCGCACCTTACAGGGAATCAAACTTATCTTCAACCCACGGAGGTGGGTTTCGTCTGTACAGACGCGGTTTCAACCGCCCGGTTTCTTGAACCCGCGGAGGTGGGTTTGGTATGTACAGACGCGGTTTCAACCGCCCCGTTTCCTAAAAATCGAAATAAATATAAGGCAAACCGCCCTCCGGGGCCAACATCCAAACCGCATACAAACAAAGCGGCACCAACACCAATTTCACGGGCCAATTTAACTCCAATTTCAAAGCCCGACTCAACGCATAATTCCCCAGCATCGCCGCAGCCACAGCAGCCAATATCCACGTTAAATGTATTCTTTCCAAACCCAAAGCTTCCACATAAACTTTATGCGAAAACTGCACGTCAGCAGGATGTCCCCACAAATGCGAAATCGCCCATCCCGAATTCTTTAAATCGGGAAGCCGGAAAAATATCCAACTACCAAAAACCATCGTTTGAGTTAACAGCCAACCCATTGCCATTCCGATCGGATTTTCCCACAAAAACTCGATCCGCAACTTCTTAAAAGTCACATCCGTCACCCGGTGCACCGCCAAAGCCAAACCGTGCAAACCTCCCCACACTATAAATCCCCAAGCCGCCCCGTGCCAAATTCCCGCAATTAACATCACCAGAGATAAATTCAGACAAGTGCGCCACAAACCAACGCGCGAACCTCCCAAGGGAAAATACAAATAATTCCGCAGCCAATCCCCCAAAGTCATGTGCCAGCGCCGCCAAAAATCAGCGATGCTGGTACTAAAATAAGGAAAATCAAAATTTGGCGGCAAATACCAACCCAGCAGCAAAGCAGTACCGCGCGCCATGTCAACGTAGCCGCTAAAGTCGAGATAAAGTTGCAGCCCGTAAGCAACAATCGCCAGCCACAAATCCTCGCTTCCCGCCCGCTGCAAGTTGGTAAAGCTTAAATCGACATAAATTCCCAAGTTGTCGGCGAAAAGACCTTTTTTTACTGCACCGAAGGCGATCGTCCAAAGGGCCTCAGAAATGCGATCGGGCGTCGGAAATTTCTGGGATTTCAGTTGATATATCAAGTTATGATAGCGAGTAATGGGCCCGGAAATTAGTTTCGGAAAAAACAACTTGTAAGCAGCAAAGTGCAGCAGCGAAGTAGCAGCCGGCGCGCCTCGGTACACGTCAATCAAATAAGCAATACACTCAAAGCAAAAGAAACTCAATCCCAGGGGTGCGATGACGTGAGTTTTTACCCAGTTAGCGCTATCTAAAGCAACAGGCCAATTTAACAAAGTGCCGATCGAACTCAAGAAAAAAGGTACATACTTAAAACCCAGCAGCAGCAACACATTCAGCCCTATTCCCAGCCACAGTACCAACAAGCGCCGGCGATTCCAAGATTCATTAGCAATCCGCCAATCCAAAGGTTCCCCGATCGCCATCGCCAAGCAGTAATTAAACACAACACCGATTAACAGCAGAGGAATGTACCAAATTTGCAGCGAAGCGTAAAAAATCAGACTTCCCGCCAGCATGACAAACAGCCGCCACCACCGCAGGGGAACCAACCAGTAAGCCGCGAACAAAACTAACAAAAACAGGGCATATTGAAGGGAAATGAAAGTCATGCGATTTTAGATTTTGGATTTTAGATTTTAGATTTAACAATTGGGAAGGGCTGATTCTATGTGGGTTCGCATCTTACCTACAGTTGCATTATTTTTTATCGATATTTTGCTAATACCAATTTAAAAAAAGAATGCAACAGTATTCTTCCCCCGCAATACAGCGGGGGGGCTAGGGGGGGTCGAAGAGTGTTGCACGATTTTAGAAAAATGGTATAAGAACGAGATTTATCATGGATTTTAGCCGATCGCAAACACGAACAAAAGCACAGTCTCAGTCCCTACGGTATAGTCGGCAACTGAGAACTGCTACATTTTACAGCACAAAGTTAAATGCTGTTGCAAATTAAATAAACTTCGTTTATGTAGACGCGGTTTCAACCGCCGCCCGATCAATCTTCAAATTATCTGCGTCGATCTGGGTTTATCTACCTTACATCTGCGGTTGACTATCAATCAAAAATTTATGCCATAAGTCTCAAGACTAGCCGATCGCAAATATTCACCATCGTTGGCGGCGCACGTCGCAGTACAATGAATTTCTGCCCGCAAGTCTTTCACCAAATACCGAAAAACTCTTTTGCTCCTTCACAATCAAAACTTTTGGTGTCCGATCCCGCCCAGCCGATCGCAAATTCTCCATCGCCCGCCCTGTTTCCTCTGGTTGAGATCCAGAAATTTCCGCAGATACTTCTGAATCTCCAACATAGGCGATCGGCAAATTCACCAAAAAAGTCGAACCCACCCCGGGCGAACTTTCTATTTCAATACTTCCCCCCAGAAATTCAGCCATTTTCCTACACAGAGACAATCCCAATCCCGTACCTTTCACGCCCTTCTGCAAGTGATTTTCTACTTGGACAAATTCTTCAAAAACTCGCGTTTGGTCGGCGGGCGGAATACCAATACCCGTATCAGCAACAGAAAAAGTAACCATTCCCCCCTCTCCCATTTCGGCCGCAACTCTCACTTCTCCCGCTTCGGTAAATTTCAGCGCATTAGAAATCAGATTTCGCAAAATCTGAGAAACTTTTCCCTCGTCAGTGGTAAGCGTTGGTACTTCCAGAGGCACTTCAAAAATTAGACTGACGGGCGAGTTTTGCGGTAGCAGGGGGCGCATCATTCCGCGCAGCGCGCTGAACAAATCTTCGACTTCAAAATCAGTCACGCGCACAGTTACTTTTCCGGCTTCGACTTTAGCTAAATCTAACGAATCATCAACAAGTTCTGCCAGAGATTCGGCGGATTTGCGAATAAAATTTACTTGCTTGTCTTGTTCGGGCGAAAGTTCTCCGTCGATGCGATTTAACAAGATTTCGGAAATACTGAGAATTGTGGTTAGCGGAGTGCGAAACTCGTGGCTCATGTTGGAGAGAAAGCTAGTTTTGAGTTCGCCCTCTCGCTGGAGAGATTCGGCTTTATCGTTCAATTCGGCATAAAGTGCGACGACTCCGCGATTGGTATCTTCTAGTTCTTGATTTAATTGTACGAGTTCTTCTTGACGCTGGCGGAGTTCGTCTAAAGTCCGCAGCAATTCTTGATTTTGCTGCTGAATCTCGGCGTAGGGATCTTCAGGAATTTGGCGTGCTAGTTTGTCAAGTAATTTGTTGAGTTCGATCGCACTCAGCGCAGGCATCAGCTTAGAAAACTGCTTGATTAATTGTACAGCCGTGCCGCGATCGGGCGCCGAATCGATTTGCACCTCATCCATCAACCGCTTTGCTGCTGCTAAACCCATTCCCGCACCAGTTTGCGATCGAAAATTGGGGCCCAAAACCGTCGGTAAATCAGGAATTCCCGGCCCGCTGTCAGAAATCCGAGTCCGAAAAACCTGCGGCGATTCCCCTTCCACAAAAAATTCTACCTTGCCGCCGCCTGCATATTTAAAAGCATTGCGAGCAATTTCGGAAACTGCTGTCGCGATGCGCGTTTGTGTTTGGGAATCGAATCCCAACAATGCGCCTATTTGGCGAGCTCTTTGGCGTACTTGTACGATGTCTTGTTCAAAGCGGACTTCCGTCGTCAGGATTGGGTAAATCATGCCATTTTCGATTTTCGATTTTCGCATTGAAGATTGGGGAATCACTGATGACTATCATGGTTTAGAGCTCACAAAGCAGTTTCATGCTTTTTGGGAACTAATATCAAGCTGGTTGTCTCACCTTGGCTACCACAACAGTCATGTCATCGCGGGTGCGTTTAAAGTCTCGGTAGAGTACGGCTGCGATTAAAGCCGGATGTCTCGCAGCCAAACCCGGGTAGCGGTTTAAATCCCACTGCGCCGCCAAACCATCGGAGTGCATAATTAACAAGGAATGGGACGACCAAGGATAGACAAATTCTGCTACTTTTTGCATCCGATGTCCCACAGTGCCGTTGTGGGAAACCATGCTGCGGGTTTGGTTATCTGTGAACACTACACCAGTAATGTTGCCAACTCCGGCAAAACAGATGGTTTTTTGAGTACGATCGATCAGGGCGATCGCAGCAGCCGCTCCTCTGGTATTTTTTAAAGCAGCGTGGGCCTTCTCCAAAATAGCTTTCGGCCCGAGTTTAGCGTTTTCCCCAAAAACTCGCACAGCTTCCTGCGACGCTTCCTGGGCCAAAACCCCGTAGCCAAGGCCATCAGCAACTAAAATCAGATTTTTGTTCAGGTAATTTTCCCTCGCCCAGGAATCGCCACAAATTTGCTCTCCTGCTTTCGGCAAGTGAACGACCCCAAATTCCAAGTAATTGCAGTTTTTGGAAGCTTCCCGGCTATTTTGTGCCACTTCCAGCCGCATTAACAAAGCAGTCCCCAGTTTCGGCACAGAATGAATATCAAAAAAACTAGAAAGGCGTTGAATCGCGCCGAGTCCGGTTCCCAGAGTTCCCGCAGTTGAAAAACCATCCCGCAAACACTGACCGACATTTGCCATACCCGGCCCCCGGTCTAGCGCTACTATTTGAATGCTATATCCTGTCGGTGTTTGTACCGTTTGCAGCAAAATTTCTCCTTCGCGGGCGTGTTTGACCAGGTTTTTTGCTGCTTCGGTAGTCACAATTGCCACTTTACCGCGATCGGTCTCATTAAATCCGACTTCCGCCGCGAGGGCGACAGCGATTCGCCGCGCTTCTGAGACTTGACTTTCTTCTATTACGGGTATGGCTACGGTATCGATCATTATTTTTGTAGTTCTAATCTTAAGGTGGTGCACATTTCAAAAGGAAGAAGTCATTAGTGGTTTCAGAAACCGGGTTTCTTCCTAGATTTATCGCAACCAAACACAAAACTCGTAGAAACCCGGTTTCTCGCCTCTCATCAGTCATCAGTGGTTTCAGAAACCGGGTTTCTTCCTAGATTTATCGCAACCAAACACAAAACTCGTAGAAACCCGGTTTCTCGCCCCTCATCAGTCATCAGTGGTTTCAGAAACCGGGTTTCTTAGAAGATTTATCGCCACTCAATGCAAAACTCAATGCAAAACTCGTAGAAACCCGGTTTCTCGCCCCATCTCCCCCTCTCCCCATCTCCCCCTCTTCCCATCTCCCATCTCCCCATCTCCCCCTCTCATCTCCAACGGACGATCGCAATTTTAGTCCCCTTACCCACCGTAGAAACAATCTCAAATTCGTGCATCAACCGCTTAGAACCGCTGAGCCCCAAACCCAAACCGCGATCGGAAGTATAACCGTCAGTCATTGCCAATTCGATGTCTGGAATTCCCGGGCCCTTGTCTTCAAATATCAGCCGCAGCCCTTTACGAGTACCTAATTGGAGCGTTTCTAGAGTTACAGTTCCCCCCTTGCCGTAGTCTACAGTATTGCGGGCGAGTTCGCTGGCTGCGGTAACAATTTTCGTTTGGTCTACCAAGCCGAATCCCATTGCTACAGCCCAACTTCGCACTTGCTGTCGGACGTGGACTATATCGGAGGACGATCGAATTTCTAGTGTCTCACGTTTTGACATGGCGGCTACTCTAGTAAAATAGAACTTCTCCACAAAACATAGAAGTTACACTCCTCAACCTAGTTCCTTTTCAGTTGACAGTAGACAGTTAACAGTAGACAGTTAACAGTTGACCGCAAGAGGGCGATCTATACCTGGAAGGAAGATGATTGGAGTAATGAATCGTCTGATTTTAATTTCTCAAAAACGAAAAGTTTTGGGGCTTTAAACCAATTCTTTCTGGCAATAAATCTTCACTGTCTCAAAAACGTATTTACAAACAAACCTGTTTTTAATTCTCCGTCTCTAAATACCGGACAATTCATCGATTATTTACACCTCTGAATCAGACAAACCCAAGGATTTTCGCAATAAATTCATCCCCTTCTCAACGCTTAAAGCTGTCCGAACTCCTGTCAAAGAAAGCCCCAATTCAACCAGCGTAATCGCCACCGCTGGCTGCATCCCGACCACAACTGTTTCAGCATCTAAAAATCGCGACATGGTAGCGATATTGTTGAGAATGCGACCGATAAAAGAATCTACGATTTCCAAGGAAGAAATTTCTATCAAAACACCTTTAACTCCCGTTTTTACTATGCGGTTTGTCAGGTCGTCTTGCAACGTCATTGCCAAGCGATCGTGCATATCCACTTGGATTGTTACTAGCAAAAACTCTCCCATTTGCAGGATAGGAATCCGTTCCATAAATTCACCTCTATTTGAGTTTTGAATTAAATGAATTTTTAGCAGCAATAAACACAATAGAGCGGTTTTCAATGTAAATAACAGAGGAATTACCAATTACCAATTACCCATTACCAATTACCCATTATCAATTACCAATTACCCATTACCAATTACCAATTACCAATTACCCATTACCAATTACCAATTACCCATTACCCATTACCCATTACCCATTACCAATTACCAATTACCCATTACCAATTACCAATTACCCATTACCCATTACTATATTTTATCTTTCCTCTTTAATATTTTTGATAGTTAAACCTTGGCGCTGCAAAGCGACTTTAAAAGCATCTGCCAAAGTAGCTTTGGTCAGAATATCCTGCAAGTCAACTCCCAAATGAACAATGGTTTGAGCGATTTGTGGGCGAATGCCGCTAATGATGCACTCAGTACCCATCAAACGGGCGGCGGCTACAGTTTTCAATAAATGTTGAGCGACTAAAGTATCAACAGTAGGCACCCCTGTAATATCTAAAATCGCAAATTCTGAGCCTGTTTCCATGATTTCCTGCAACAGAGTTTCCATGACTATTTGAGTGCGGGCGCTGTCAAGAGTTCCAATCATGGGTAAAGCGAGAATACCTTGCCAAAGTTTGACTACGGGTGTTGACAATTCGAGCATTTCTTGCTGCTGGCGTTCGATGACTTCTTCGCGAGCTTTGAGAAAGATTTCTGTCACCCAAAGACCGAGCTGGTCTAATAAGCTGGTGGACAGCCAAAGTTGTTCGACAAGTGCGTCGCGGTTTTGTGTCAATTCGCGACACAGCCGATCGAACAATGGCTTTTTGAAGCATAAGATAAAACTGGCTATCTCTGAGGGAGTAAAGCCTCTCTGAACGCGCGATCGCGAAACTTCGGCCAGCAGCAGCCGCATATTTTCCCACTCTGGTGTCTGGATGTCGCTCAAGTTACCGTGTCCCACAGCTATTTGGAGCAATTGCAGGAACTCTTGACACTCCGATCGCAATTCTTTGGCTCTCATCAAGTCGTCCCGCCGCAGCCCGGTGTTTTGCAGTTCTTTGAGCCAGTCTGCTAGTAACTCAGCTTTGTTTTTTTCGAGGATTTGGGCGATCGTGTGATTGCTTGTGAGTTCCATTAAAATTATCTCCTGCTTAGCAATTTGGATAAAATTGTACGAGCGATCGCACTCTTGGTATTTTGGATGGGGTAACTTCTGAGTTTAGCTCACTGTTTGCTATTTGCGATCGGGGGTTAAACGCCTAACTGCAAAATGCGTTTGACGATCGCACTGGTAGAACTCGGAACTTCTATTTCGATCAAAGAAATCTTGCCACCTCCGGCAATAACTGCCGGTGCTTCCGGCAAACTTTCGAGTTGATAGTCGCCTCCTTTAACGTATATATCAGGCCTCAGGATACTTATCAGTTTAGTAGCTGTAATTTCGGAAAAAATTACCACGGCGTCTACTGGTTTGAGAGCAGCCAGCACTTCGGCTCGCTGAATTTCCGGTACGATCGGACGGGGCGGCAATCCCGGCTGCTGCGGTTTGATAGCTTGCACGCTAACGTCGCTATTCAAGCCCACCACGAGCGATCGCCCCAAAGCTTTTGCCGCCTGCAAATAGCGGACGTGCCCCGCGTGCAGGATATCGAAGCAGCCGTTAGTAAACACGATCGGACGCCACTTTTGAGGATTGTCGGCGATCGATCTTTCAAGTTCTCCCAACCTGTAAACACCCGAAATCATTGCACTCATGACTAAAAAAATTGCACGGCGATGAATCATCCTAGCAAAAAATGTGAGACAAGAGCGCGTTTGCCATTGAACGAGCGATCGAGCAGCCAATAATTAGTAGTTCGCAATTAGTAATTGGTAATTAGTAATTGGTCACTCTTAAGCAGGAAGCAACAAACAAGAATGCCCTTCGGCTGCGCTTTCCGGCAAACAGAAGGAAAAAGGGGGAAATAGCTACTCCTGTATCTCTCCTCCCACCAAAAAAACCGATACTTGCTTTCCCACAGCCGCCAGCAGCCCCAAATTTGAGACTAAGAGTTCAAACTCCCAGATGAGTCTGTGCAGTAGTAACATTTTCGATTTTCCATGGGCGGTGAGCAACGAGCAATGACTTATTCCGTATGGATTCGATCGCGAGCCGAGAGTTGCATTATTTTTGCCAATAGGTCTAAATCTTAAATCCCAAACGGAAAATCTCAAATCGATCGAGTGACTGCCGGGAGCATCTGAGTTTTGGATTTAATAGTGCGAGGGTCCCCGCTCGCGAGTCCTGCAATACTCGCGAGCGGGGACCCTCGCACTATAATAAAAAATGCTTTTTTCAAAACTGAGATGCTCCCGTGACTGCCGTGTTGTGCAGTTGGTAATTCCAGGGTCAAAAGATTGGGAAACAATTATTTCTTTCAGCTCTCTGTGGATCAATTACTATAAGACAGGGGATGAAAGTGCAGCGCCATCACCGCAGGCGAGAGATATAGGGGGTGAAACCTACCTAAACCTTACCGCTCGTAAATGTCTACCCATAGCTACACAGAACTAAACATTTTGGGTAGGTGGGATGAGCGTGCATGACTGAGCCGTAAAAAGAGTTACCTGCCCGAAAAGCAAGGTTGGCTACGCTCTCAAGGTCATGACACCGGAGAATGAACGCTAGTTTTCCGCTCTGTCGCAACTATCAACTAAAGGCGAGACATCTAGAAAGCCCTCTGATACTGCATGACAAGCCTTAAGAGCATTGTCGAAGCAAACATTACTAAGGATTGGTCAAACCGACCAAAACACCATGAGCAACTACGTTTTTCTGATTGATGCAAACAAAACACCGATGAATCCCATTCATCCGGCTCATGCTCGAAAGCTGATGGAAGCAGGCAAAGCTGCCGTGTTTCGGCGTTATCCATTCACGCTGATCGTGAATCGGGCTGTGGAGAACATCGTCACTTATCCGCTCGCACTCAAGATCGATCCAGGTTCTAAAACGACCGGAATCAGCCTTGTCACTAACCAGAATGAGGCGATCTGGGGGATGGAACTGGAACACCGAGGGCAAGGCATCAAGGACGCTCTCTTAGCACGTAGAGCTGTTCGCCGAGGGCGAAGAGGGCGCCATACTCGCTACCGTCAGGCTCGGTTTCTCAACCGCAGTCGTGCAAAAGGTTGGTTAGCACCTAGCTTAATGCACCGTGTTTTGACGGTTGAAACGTGGGTGAAACGACTCTGCAAATTTGCGCCTGTGGCCCAAATCAGACAAGAACTTGTCAAATTTGATATGCAGCAAATGCAGAATCCAGAAATCTCTGGAACTGACTATCAGCAAGGAACTCTAGCAGGCTATGAGGTGCGCGAGTATCTTCTTGTGAAGTGGGGACGCAAATGTACTTACTGCTCAAAAGAAGGTGTGCCCTTGCAGATAGAACATATTCAAGCACGGGCCAATGGTGGCACTGACCGAGTTTCTAACCTGTGTTTGGCCTGTGAGAAGTGCAACTTAAAGAAAGGAAACAAAGACATTCGAGACTTTCTTAAAGGCAAGCCCGATCTGGTTTCTCGAATCCTCAAACAAGCTTCATCACCGCTAAAAGATGCGGCTGCGGTGAACTCTACTCGCTGGAAGCTATTCTTGATGCTAAAAGCAACTGGGTTGCCAGTTAAGACGGGGACAGGTGGGCAAACCAAATACAACCGTACTCGGTTAGGACTGCCTAAAGAGCATTGGTTAGATGCTGCCTGTGTAGGTGTGGTTGAATCTCTTAAAGTCTTAACCAGTAAAATTCTGCGAGTCAAATCGACAGGTCAAGGCGGACGGCAGCGATGTCAAACCGATAAACTCGGCTATCCACAGAAGTACCGTCCGTTGCGTCCGATTCATGGTTTTTGCACTGGTGACATTGTGAAAACAGTGATTCCTCTCATGTGTGAATGCTGGAACGTATATCGCGAGGCTATGCCCGTACAGCAATGGTAAGGGCGAAATCTATCTCACTTTCGGCAAAAAACGGATTGGTATCAAGCTCGAATATGTCGAAAAACCAATTCATCAAAAGGACGGTTACAGCTATGGGTGAAAAAGTACCCAAACAGGAAGGAATGTCCAAATATGTTGGGAAAACAACGAACAGTTTCTTACCCTCTCATCAGTCAACTCATTAAACAAAATTTCGTTGAATCTAACGGTGTAGAATTATCTAACAGGAATTATGAAAGCAACTAACAGCCGTCAATTTTCTTCAGTAGCTGCTCGTACTCTCAAAGTAGTCGGGATTATCTTGATTCTCTCTGCCTTGCTTAACAGCATTGTTCTATCGCTGCCGGGAGAAATCTCGGACATCAGCAATCGAGGCTGGCAGCTTGCCGCAGCAACTCAGATAGTTGACCGAGGCATTATTCCTTTGATGGGTATCGCCCTGCTGATGACGGGCTTTTGGGTGGACAGCAGCAGTGGAGTCTCTATTGACCGCCGCAATGTTTGGGTTGATTTGCGATTTTGGGCACTATTGATTTCCAGCTTGTTAGGGCTAATTTACCTATTGCTGGTTCCCGTTCATCTCAACAATACTCGCCTGGAACTCAAAGATGCTCTGGTTCTACTCGACAAAGAAGCCGGACAAGCAGAAGCTAAACTAGATGCACAAATTAAAAGCGAGCAGTATAAATCTGAGTTAGAACAGCGTAAAAGCCTTCTCCGCAGCCAGATAGGCGCGCTACTGCAAGACGACGGGAAGCTGCAACAAGAACTCAAGAATCCAAATCTTCCCAAGGAATTAAAAACCGTGCTTCAGGAGTCGAAAAATGACCCGAAAGCCCTCGATAAGTTCTTGGAACAGCAAGCCCAAGAACTGCCAAATCAAGCTCGCAAAGAGATTAGTACCCAGAAGCAACAAAAAGAGAAAGAGTTGAGAACTCGATCGAGAAATTCGAGTTTGCAGACTGGAATCAACAGTTTGCTGTTGGCCATCGGCTACATTACTGTTGGTTGGAGTGGACTCAGAAGTATGGGAATTATGCGGTTCGGCCACCGCAAAAATTGACCGGCGCAAAAACGGATACAAGCGCCACACCTAAGTCGTAGAAAGATCGAAATTTTAGACGCAAGTTCAATCTCCAGATTCACGGAGCTGCAAGTAAATCTAAAATCTAAAATCTAACATCTAAAATCGACTGACCGACGCCATCACCGAAAGCGTGCAAGTCGAGACATCCCTGAAAAATAAATACTTGATTTGCCGGATAGTTTGCCCTTACTGAAAGCTGGGAATGTTCTCAATTTATATTCTGACTTACAACGAAGAGATTGATATCGCCGCTTGCATTGAATCGGCACTGCTTTGTGACGATATCATTGTAGTTGATTCTTTCAGCAGCGATCGCACCCTTGAGATTGTTAAAAACTATCCGGTGCAAACAGTGCAGCACCGCTTTGAAACTCACGGACGCCAGCGGACTTGGATGCTCCAAGAAGTAGAATGCAAGTACGAATGGGTTTACATCCTCGAAGCTGACGAGCGGATGACGCCTGCACTGTTTGCTGAATGCTTAAAGGCGATCGAAAGTCAAGAATATATCGGTTATTACGTAGCTGAAAAAGTAATATTTATGGAGCGCTGGATTCGCCGCAGCACTCAATATCCGCGCTATCAAATGCGCCTGTTTCGCAAAGAGCGAGTATGGTTTACTGACTACGGTCACACAGAACGGGAAGTCTGCAACGGCCCGACTCACTTTTTGAAGGAAACCTACCCTCACTATACTTGCAGCAAAGGTCTTTCTCGCTGGATTGAAAAGCACAACCGCTACTCGACTGACGAGGCGGCTGAAACTCTCCGCCAATTAGCAGCGGGTCAAGTAAATTGGTGGGATTTATTGTTTGGCGCGTCGGAGGTGGAAAGGCGCCGCGCTTTGAAAGATTTTTCTTTGCGTTTGCCTTTGCGGCCTGTGGTGCGCTTTTTCTATATGTATATTTTACTCGGCGGATTTCTTGACGGTCAAGCTGGATTGGCTTGGTGCACGCTACAAGCTTTTTATGAATATTTAATATTGCTCAAAGTGTGGGAAATGAAGCATATGCCGCTGCCCAATTTAGATGCAGGGTCGGAACAGTCTATTTCGGAAGTAATAACAGTTGAGCAGTCTAAAGTTTCTTACAATCTTGGCGCTTCCGATACTCGCAGTTGAAAATTGGGAATTGGGAATTGGTAATTGGGAATTGGGAATTGGACACTGATTGAGTTGCTAGGGTGCTAGAAAACCCAGCCCTGTCAGGCGTGGTGAATTTGAACCAGAGAAAAAGTATAAAACCGCTATTTCAGCTCAAATCCGTTAGCATCGGAATGATAATTTTCTCTCGTCTTTCTCTGATTCTTCTGTGGTTGAATAATTCCGCAGTTACCGGATTTGAGCTGAATAGTTTTTATTCGGTCGCGTAATTGTGTACGTTCGTACACGAAAAAACTAGCGAAATTCATTAAGGTTTTTTTTTGCCGAAGATGAACGGCCGATAACTCGCGATCGACTAAAACAAGTCCGCCGCCAGATGCCGTCGCTGCAACACCGAGTTTTTCTGGGATCTCGAATCCGGTAGCATGGGAATGATAAATTTCTCTCCTCTTTCTCTGCTTCTTCTGTGGTTGAATAATTCCGCAGTTACCCGATTTGAAATCGCGAGCCGATTTTTCTCTCCTTCAAACAAGAAACTTTGCTATATGGAGTTACAGAAAAAACCCGGTTTCTTGAAGAACCGGGTTTCTGAATAACCTCAAAGTTTGATGCTTAATCAAGTTTTGATTGTTAACTCAAAACTCTCACAACTTAAAACTCTTGAGATTTTGCTCCTGTTTTTTCCCGATCGATCTTTAAGATCAACACACCCAAAGGCGGCAAACACAAGTCGATCGAATAAGCACTGTTGTGGAACCACCACTCATCAGTCCACTTACCCCCCAAATTCCCCATATTGCTGCCGCCGTACTCCCGCGCGTCGCTGTTAAACAACTCCGTATAGAAACCCGGTTCCGGCACTCCGACGCGATAGTGAGAGTGCGGTTGCGGCGTAAAATTGCACACCGTCACCACAAACTCGTCGCCATCCTTCTGGCGGCGCACAAAGGCCACCACGCTGTGTCTGTTGTCGCTGCAATCAATCCACTCAAACCCATCCTCAGCAAAATCTTGACTGTAAAGTGCCGTTTCGCTGCGGTACAAATTGTTCAAATCCTTGAAAAATAGCTTCAACTTTTGGTGTGGCTCAAATTGCAGCAACTGCCACTCCAAGTCGCCCCAAACGTTCCACTCTTGCCACTGGCCGAACTCCATCCCCATAAACATCGTTTTCTTTCCGGGATGGGCAAACATAAAGGTAAACAAACACCGCACGTTTGCAAACTTTTGCCATTCGTCCCCTGGCATTTTCCCGATGATGTGGGACTTGCCGTGGACGACTTCATCGTGGGATAAAGCCAGCATGAAATTCTCGCTGTGGTTGTACCACATACTAAAAGTTATGTTGTTCTGGTGGAACTGGCGGAACCACGGATCCATGTGGTAATAGTCGAGCATATCGTGCATCCAACCCATGTTCCACTTGAGGTTGAAGCCCAAGCCGCCCACATAAGTCGGCCAAGATACCATCGGCCAAGAGGTAGATTCTTCGGCGATCGACAGCGCACCTGGGAAATAGCTAAAAATTGTATGATTTGTCTGGCGCAGAAAATCTGCCGCCTCGATATTTTCGCGGCCGCCGTACTGGTTGGTCAGCCATTCTCCGGGTTCGCGGCAGTAATCTAAGTACAGCATCGAGGCTACTGCATCTACGCGAATGCCGTCGATGTGATACTTGTCAAACCAGAACAGAGCATTTGATACTAGGAAATTTCTAACTTCGTTGCGGCCGTAGTTAAATACTAGGGTTCCCCACTCTTTGTGCTCGCCCTTGCGGGGATCGGCGTGTTCGTACAAGTGAGTTCCGTCAAAGAAAGCTAAACCGTGGCCGTCTTTGGGGAAATGTCCCGGCACCCAGTCCACGAGTACGCCTATGCCGCTGGCGTGGCATTGGTCAACGAAATACATGAAATCTTCGGGTGTGCCGTAGCGGGATGTTGGGGCGAAATAGCCTGTTACTTGATAGCCCCAGGAACCGTCGAAGGGATGTTCGGCGATGGGCAGCATTTCGATGTGGGTGAATCCTAAGTCTTTGACGTAGGGAATTAGCCGATCGGCCAATTCGCGGTAAGTCAAAAAGCGCGCGCCCGGATTCAGTTCCGAAACCGGCACTGCTGGTTGTATTTCTCCGTTTGGCAGTACCGCAGGTTCGGCTGTACCCGCGTGCAGCCAAGAACCGATGTGGCATTCGTAAACCGAAACCGGCTGCGTTAGTTGGTCTGTGTGCCGCCGCTGTTCGATCCAATCGCTGTCGTGCCAAGTGTAGGTATCTAAGTCGGTGACAATTGAGGCTGTTTTGGGCCGTACTTCTTGCTGGAAACCGTAGGGATCGGATTTTTCGTAGGGATGTCCGTCTTGGTTTTTCACTTCGTATTTGTAGTGAGTTCCTAGGTCTAGTCCCGGAATGAATAATTCCCAGATGCCGTTTTGCGATTTCCGCATTTGATGTTTGCGGCCGTCCCAAAGGTTGAAATCTCCTAAGACTGATACGTTGCGGGCATTCGGAGCCCAAACTGCAAAATATACTCCTGTGATGCCGTCTACTTCGGTGAAGTGGGCTCCTAGTTTTTCGTAAATCCGGTGGTGGTTGCCTTCTGAGAATAGGTGCAGGTCAAATTCTGTGAGTTTGGGCGATCGAAAGGCGTAGGGGTCGTAGATAAAGCGTTCGTGTTCCCCTTCTTTGACCCGCAGTTGATAGTTTGCTAGTTCTGGGGTGTCGATCGTACATTCAAAAAAGTGAGGGTGATGCTCTGATTTCATTGGGTATTCGGCCCTCGCCTCGGGCAAAACTACCGATACTGCTTCGGCATTGGGCAGATAAGCTCGGACGGCCCAGACTTTTTTGCCATTTTCTTCGATCGCGTGGGGGCCTAGCACTTCAAATGGATCGTGGTGCTGATTCCAAACAATTCGGTCAATCTGTTCAAAGGGGACGGTCACGGGCATAAAACTACTTACCTCAATCTTTTGACTAAATGGTGGCTTTCAAAACCTAGAGGGGCGCTGCACTTTACATTTGGATACATTTTTGATCGCTAATGCTACCACGCTCGCTGCAATCGAGTGCGTGCTGTCGCCTTGCTGGCGATCGAGCTGTGCTTTTACTGCTAAGGGCTAACATCTAAGTATAGAAATATTAAAACAGATTGAAAAATTTATATTTTTCCGATAATATCCTTGACTTTTTTTAACCTTTGTGATACCTAAGTTTTTGGCAAATTCTGGTGGATTTGCGAACCGAGGGGGCCAAGGAGGGTGAGTTTGGCCGAGAACTCAATGATGATTAATTGGTGGAATTTTCAGGCTGGGGCGATCGCCCGCCCGCTACACTTTAAAATCCCGGAGGCAGGGTTTCCCCGCAAACTTCGTGAATGTTGACAATGCGCTCCAGCAGCCAAGGATACTCAATCCGGTATTGAGGAATCAAAGCTAAAGGACTCAGCAGCGCGACAGCAGTAATATCTGCCACGCTCAAGGAGTCGCCTACCAAATAGGAACCATCTTGCCAGCGACGCTGCAACAGGCCTAAAGCAGCGCTCAGGCGCAACTCGGCGAGTTTTGCAGAAGCGCGGTTAATGCCGAACTGGCGGCGCGCCAACTGAATCACTAACTGGCTCAAAAGAGATGGGTCGATTTCCTTGCCCGCACCGGCGCGAAACTCGTAGTAAACAAATCGAGTGGCAATGCCGATGCTTTCATCGAGCCAGTCTTCCAGCATCCAAGCCTCTGCTTGCAAACTCTCGTCTGCAGGCACCAGGGGTGGCGAAGGAAAACTATAATCGATCCAGTGCAAAATTTGCGTCGAGTCTGCGATCGCCCCTGGTTGACCTTCAAGTTGAGGCAGCAGTACCGGCACTGTCCTCAAACCCCCCGTGAGAGGCTTGAGTTTCAAAACGTGCAGGCCCGGTGTCAAATTTTCTACTTGAAAGGGGATGCCCTTGTAACCGAGGGCTAAGCGGACTTTGCGGCAGTAAGGGGAGGTGCTGAACTGTAGTAAAAGCATCTGACTATAAATAACACCCAACTTGAGACCTAGACTGATGAGATTGAAAAATGCGAAGAGCGAACCATTTTTCACGCTTGAGCCTAGGCCCGTTGGGGTTGTACTCCGCGATCGCCCTGGTTAGGGCTTTTTAGGAGAAGGGGAAGCAGTTCCACCAGCAGCCGGAGACTTTTCAGCGCCCGGTGACTTTTCAGCGCCAGGAGAAGCCTTTGGAGATTCCTTTGGTGTTGCTGGAGCAGAAACAGGAGGAGGAGGAGTTGTGCCGCCACCAGCACCGCCGGGAGAGGGGCTAGAGCTGGGGCTGGTGGTATCTCCTCCACAGGCGCCGAGGGCTGCTGCAATGCCAATTGCCAAAGTCAAACGAATTAATCCCTTGTTCATAAACACTCCTTAACATTCAAAACCCATCGCAAGGAAGGGAATAGTGTACTTGAGAAACAATGCTGGCACGAATAGATCGACGATTCGCTCGTTGATTACAATACTGCATTTATTAATAAATTTCACATTGATTCTGGCGAACCGGCAAAAAATTCATTTTTTTTGGCAAATCCTGAAGTAAAAGTGACCAGTGGTAGGATGGGTTGGTTGGTTTGTGAGGTATCTTTGGTAAGGATAACCGATCGATCCGAGATTTCCAGAAATTGGCGATCGGCAACCGCAAAAACTTCTAACCTCACTCAAACTGCGATCTGCCCCACTTTACGTATTGGTGAACTCTATGACTGCTGCTATCAGATCCCCGGATTCTCCTCGCCGCTCCCGATCGACCGGCAAGCCCACCACAGACGCTGCCAAAAGCAAAGTTACTTCTATTGCCCGAGCTAGACGGGCAAAAACTGGGCCCCAATTGCCTAACTACTCGCGGGCCGACGAACAGGCCAAACAGAAAGCCCAAGGATCGGTGCTGAAAGTGATGCCCGATCGCTCCTCGCATCCGATGTGGCTGCGATCGCTCCTGCGGGTGGAGCGCGCCTCCTGGGCCTGTGCGGTGCTGCTGTTGGGCGGTGCTCTGACTCTCTACGGTTTGACTGTTTACGGCGAGCAGCGCTGGAGTCAAGAGTATCAAAAGCTGGAAACTCTGCGCCGGGGCGAACAGCAGTTGAGTGCTGCTAGCGAAGTCTTGAAACACCAACTTGCTAAAGAAGCTGAAAATCCAGAAACCGGTTTGGTGGCGCCGAAGCCTGCGGACACGATTTTCTTGCGCCCGGCCCCGGAAAACCGATCGCCCGGTGCGGCGGCACCAAACTCCGAAGAACCTGCTCTCAAGAATCGATCGGGTGGCGAAACGCCACTGGGCTATTGAGGCAATGTCGATTTTAGATTTTAGATTTTAGATTGACTCGCAGCGCCGTGAATCTGGAGGCTTGAATCTTGAGTCTAAAATTTGGGGATATGCACAAAGATTGTCTGTCGGAGCTGCGGTATCCGTTTTTGGGCAATGTCAACGCGGAGAGGGCCCTCTTGGGAAGTGTCCGAGGGCCTTGCTTCGGGTTTGATTTTTGTGCAAGTGCCGATCGATTTTTTCATCCCAACCGTCGGTAAAAATTTTAAAATATTATTTTAAAATAATAGGACTTCAAAAAAATAATGCTAAAGTAAGCAGCAAATCCAAATCCAATATTTATAAATTATTGCCAATTATTCAATTATTCAATTCATAAATCTAAAATCTAAAATCTAAAATCTAAAATGGTAGAACTTGTCGGTGAACTTTGAATGCTATGAGCTACGATCCCCGTTTTGACCGCTACAGATCGCCGAATTTTAAACGTCCAAAAGCGTCGAGCGATCCCACTTGGTGGGGCAAGCCAGCCAAACCCAGAGTTGCGGCTACGGCTAGCAGCCAGCCCCGGCCACCGCTGGAACGTTTAAAACGCAACAAGTTCCGCTTGTGGGCTGTGTGGGTGGTGTTGATGCTCGGGGGGGTGGGGCTGGCAGTAAATTTGTTTTATTTGCAGGTGACGCGGGCTCCGGCACTCCGCAAACAAGCCGAACAACAGCAAACTCTCAAAACGAAGCCGTTTGTGCCGAGACGCCCGATCGTCGATCGCGCGGGGAATGTGTTGGCGATCGACAGACAGGTGTACACGCTCTACGCTCACCCGAAGTTGTTCAAGCACTCGAAGGCGGAGATTGCGGCCTCATTGGCTCCGATGCTGCCGATCGAAGTAGCCCCTGGCAATACGGCGGAAACTGAACTGCTGCGAAGGTTTAATCTGGCCGAAAGCGGTATTACGATTGCTAGTTCTTTGGCTCAAGAGGTAGCCGATCGCGTGGGGCGGATGCAAATTAAAGATAGTCCCGTGGATGGGCTGGAGTTGGTGCGGCAGCAGCAGCGTTTTTACCCGCAGCAGGAGTTGGCGGCGGATGTTCTCGGTTATGTGGATGGGGAACGGAAGGGACAGGCTGGGGTGGAATACAGCCAGCAGAATTTGCTGGAACGATCGATGCCGTCGATTCAATTTAGTAAGTCGATCGACGGGCGTTGGCTTCCCGATCGACTGACGGCGGGTTTTGTGCAGCTTGATGACTTGAAATTGCAATTGACGATCGACAGTCGCTTGCAGCGGGCGGCCCGGATTGCTCTGAAGGAGAAAATGCTCAAACACGAGGCGAAGCGGGGTGCGGTGATTGTGATGGATGCCCGCAACGGGGAGTTGCTGTCGGTGGTGGCGGAACCTTCCTACGATCCGAATCAATATTTTAATTTCGATTTGTCGCGCTATAAAAATTGGGCTGTAACTGATGTTTATGAGCCTGGTTCGACTTTTAAACCGATTAATGTGGCGATCGCCCTAGAAGCCGGTGCGGTCAAACCTAACAGTGTGTTTAACGACGAAGGTCGGATTTATATGGATGTCTGGACTATCCAAAATTCCGATTACAAACAAGCAGGCGCCCGCGGCCCTTCGACTGTTACGGAGATTTTGAAACATTCTAGTAATGTGGGGATGGTGCACGTAATGAACACCATGAAATCTTCTCTTTACTATCAAGCTTTAGAAAAACTGGGACTGGGACAAACTGCGGGTACAGATTTGCCTTTTGAAGTAACGAGTCAGCTTAAAAATCGAGACCAATTTATTAATTCTCCGGTGGAAGTTGCTACTACTGCTTTTGGTCAGGGTTTTTCGATTACTCCGATGCAGTTGGTGCAGCTTAATGGGGCTTTGGCTAACGGTGGCAAGTTGGTAACTCCTCATGTTGTGCGGGGACTTTTCGATCGGGATGGTCAACCTTTTTGGAAGTTGCCGAGGGCTGTTCCGAAGCAGGTTTTTTCGCCGCAAACTACCAAGCAGGTTTTGGAAATGATGGAAACTGTGGTGGATGGCGGTACGGGGAAAGCTGCACAAATTCCTGGGTATCGGATTGCTGGCAAAACGGGGACGGCTCAAAAAGCTAGCGCTGGTAGGGGTTATTCTGATAAGGCGATTATTACTAGCTTTGTGGGGATCGTGCCTGTGGAGGCTCCTCGGTATGTGGTGCTGGCGGTGATTGATGAGCCTAAGGGTGGTGGTACGGGGGGAGTTGTGGCGGCGCCGATTGTGGAGTCGGTGATGGAGGCGCTGATTTCGATCGAGAAAATTCCACCGAGTAAAAAGTAGGAAGTTGCGTGTTAAATGGAGATGATTCGCGTGGGACGGGTTCACCGATGCCTGATATCCTTGCAGAATATTTTGATTCATCCAACGAACCTATCTCCGCACCGAGATACAGATTGCTGAAGTTTCACTGCGCTGATGGTTCTGGTGCTAGCACTCACTATCGTACTGGAGATTGGTTCGTTGTGAGGGTTGAGGAGTACCCAACTGCAATACCGACTCACGAGTTTGAGGTGATTGTTGTCGGATATTGCAAATATCTACCCGTTCAATCTCCGTTGATGGTAATGCCAAAAGCTCAAATTGCGATCGACTCTTTTGGAGATGAATCGGTTTATCAAGAATTCCTTCAGAGCGAGACAGTTAAACCCACATTCCGCAGATATTCGATCGGATTTAATTTCAAAATAATTCAGAATCAAAAAAGCCTCAAATGATTGCTATGCAATCATTTGAGGCTTTTTT
>NZ_JAEQCI010000246.1:0-2737 GCF_020738565.1 Microcoleus sp. PH2017_12_PCY_D_A
TTTCAAATATTCAGAATCGGGTTCAAAACCCAAACCAGCAAAAAACTTCTTAAGCAAATCAAGCTTTGATTGGTTTAATTTAAGCTCCCGCTGAACTTGGCGCAAAGCTCTTTCAACCTTTGTCTTAGAATCCAAAAGCTCATTGTAGTCAGAAACAATCTGACTTTCAGATTGTTGTTTTTCAAGCCATTGGGCAGCCTGTTTCTTAATAACCTCGTCACCATTCAAAAGGTCGTCACCCGTCCAAGTAGCGATAATTTCACCAGAAGTTTGCAAATTTCGCCATTCGTTAAGCTTGTAAACAGGAAGAACAACTCTCAAAGAAAACATAAATTCAATCTCCAAAATTTGATAGAAGGAAAAAGCGATTGCCGGTTCACAACAACCGCTAAAACAGGAAGGAGTAAAGAATGAAAAAACATCAGAAAAGGAAACTAAAAACTCAGGTTACAACATCACCTCCCGGGGGCAATCGGCTGCAACAACCAACTCGATTTTTGTAACAGGGAACCCGAACAGTGCGATCGGGATAAACGCGAATCACAACAGTACGACCGTCGCACTGACTGGCAAGAACTTCGCCACAGGGGCAAAAGTTTTCCATTGATGGCACAGTTTCAAACAACAAGTCGCAAGGAGCCCACTGGCACATAGACTCAAGCAAAACTGTCTCAACAGTTCCAACGCCAAAAAATTCAGCATCAAATTGGAAATGGATAATCTGGGACTGTGGCGGGGCATAACGAGCCAAAAACCTATCAGAGAAAGTTACCCCAGTCAAAATCGGATTTTTGGCCGCTAAACCGATCGCTGCTGCCTCAGTTTTGACACCGGGGGAAGTTTTGACCGTTTCTATAAGCAGTTCCTGGACGCGATCAGCACCGGGGATATTTTTCCGCTCCGGCTCCTGGACGCGATCGACAGTTTTGACACCGGGGATATTTTTAGCCACCTGTTCGATCGGCTCGCTGTGCTCAAAGTCCCAAAGGGCAATCGCGCCGCGAAACGCATCGAGGGATTCAAAATCATCCGGGTCTGGCGGCTCATCCACCAACTGAACCTCAAGATCAAACAGGCTCAGTTGCCCGCCAGCATTGGCTTTGTAAAAAACAGTTTCAGACTGTGGGGGGGCATAGCAAGCCAAAAACCTATCAGAGAAAGTTACCCCGGTGTCGATCGCTGTTACCTCAGTTTTGACACCGGGGAAAATTTCAGCCGTTTCCATAAACGGTTGCCGATCGAGTTCAGCATCAACACCGGGGAAATTTTCGGCCGCCTGTTCGATCGACTCCTGGACGCGATCGACACCGAGGGAATTTTCCGCTGTCAGTTCAGCTAAATTCTGAAAACAAGCAACACCCGGAAGAACTTTAGCCGCTAACTGCGCGCCCAAAGACTTCTCAATCGGCTGAACCAAACCACCTCTACGACGAAAGACAATGGGATAACAGTACCGCTCAACTAAATCAAGCGCCTGCTCAATCGCCTCCTGACTAAAACCGTTTCGCCCGCCAAGCTGAAAAGTCCGCAAAATCGGATTGTAAGCAGCTTCAAGCGATATACCCATGACTTGAGCTTGCCGCTCGATCGCCAGTTCCCAAGTCCGTATTTTGCGACAATCCCCAACGGGTTGAGCTCCAAGCTCAAGAGTGATCGCCTTTAATTCGTGCCTTCGGCGCTGAACCATATTTTAAAAAAGGGCTTGAGCAGTACAAGCCCAGGGAGAACGTTACAGGGTATGCAATTAAATCTGTGTCCATTATATACCAGTATAATGACATATGTTAATACACTGGCAGAAGCTATCTAAAAAAGAACCTCAACCTTACTGAGTAAACGAGTCTTCAGGAACCCAATAAAGAAATTCACCTGGTTGTAAACGAAAAGTTTTACAAATCACCTCCAGAGTCTTTTCATTAGGAACCCAGTTTGGATCGTTAATTTTGTCCGAAGTGCCACGACCCAAACCAGTTAACTTACCAAATCTATAAGGAGTCAACCTAGGTATTTGCAATTTTTTTTCTAGAACTACCTTCAAACAGTTTCTCACGGGCATTACTGTAAAATCTCCTTTTATTATATGCCAGCGTATTGACATATGACAATATGAAGACAGATAATAAATTAGTGAAAACAACTACCAGGCCTTGAATTGAGCCTCTAAGCCTGAATCCCCTTATTTTCTCAAATAAGGGGAAAACCCAATAATTACATTACTTCCAACAACTCATCCCACCCCACCATGCACAAAACTTACCCCCCAGGAGTACGCGAACAAATCAGGCGCTTCATGCTGTACAAAAACGGAAAACAAATGGTAAAGCGATACCTAGCCATACTCAGCAGCCCCGGATACGCCGACAGTTACAGAAAACCCCGCAGCACAAAAAAACGCAGTGCAACAGCTAGAATTATTCCCGCAACCAACACCAGTGTCGCAATATAAAGCCGGCGACTGGGTAAAAACCAAGCGAAAACCAGCGATCGCAGCGTGGGTCAAGCGCGGCGAAATTTTCAAAGTTAACGCCGTCCACCCAATCGACGGCAGCATCCAATTCTGGAACCCACACATCAACCAGTGGGATTTTTTATATCCAGAAGAAGTTAAGCCTTGCCCAACGCCAGCTGATATCGAAGTTGTTGTGGAGAATCTCAAACCTCCATTAACTGTCGAGACTGTTGTGGAGAATCTCAAACCTCCATTAACTGTCGAGACTGTTGTGGAGAATCTCAAACC
>NZ_JAEQCI010000048.1:0-53720 GCF_020738565.1 Microcoleus sp. PH2017_12_PCY_D_A
TCTCGAAGTAAAAACATATAAAATCTCTTTGAATACAACTCGATATTTTCATTATATCATATTAGTTGCTTGTGTAATTAATTTTGTTGAGCTACTTATTCGTCAGCTTGTAAGTTTGTTTGCGGTCTGACCGAGCTAGATCGATTACCGTTTGGGGCAATAGCGCTTGTAGGAGTGTCTCCACTTTGTAAATGCCACTCGCGCGAGAATCGGCTTTCCATCGTCAGATGAAGTGCTAAGCGCAAAGCCATTTCATCATGGTAGGCGTCAATTTTGAGAATGTCCTGAGCTAATAGCCAAACTGATACAAGGCTTCCTTGGCGAAGCAACCTGCTTTGTTCAAGAAGGCATGAGTTCAGAGTCCCGGTTGGACGGTGATGTAGACTTCATCAGGATCTTCTATTTTGCCCTCTAGATTCTGCTGACCTGTTAACTGAATTTGAATATTCCACATTCGCGAGGTGTCAACGCTGGCTCTAATTCCACCTTTTTTGTGTTTGCCTTCAATCCATATGGCTTTGATTGCTAAGCAACCTAGAGCATACGCAGTTTTAGCTATTTCATTCAGTTTTTGAGAGACTGGCAAGTCTGTGCGTTTGTCCCACCCCATTTCCTTGATTAAATCACTGCCTTCGAGAGTGAATAAGCTTTTCCACGGCTCTTCTTGTCTCATAATGTGAGCTGCAAAAATTAGGTGCAATTTGGCAGCAGTCAGCCCAAATTTGTTAATAATTTGCATTGCCTCGTCTAAAGGCAACAGCGTCATGTCGTCGGGGGTGGCAATGTAATGCTTGATGATGTTGTTGGGGTTGCCCTTGGCTCGGTGTTGGAAGTAGCCGACACCTGAAGGGTATTGCTGCCACAAATCTGTTCTAAGTTGTGCGTGGAGGCTAGATACCATAGGAGGGGGCGTCGCAACAGGGGCGATCGGTATATTCGGGTACAGACGAGGTTCTGTAATGGGTTTGTCTGGGGTATCCCTAACTTCAGCCAGACTTTCTGAGCTGGTGCTGTCACTCATAGTTTTAGTCAATAGTTAGAACCTAGTATTTTGCTCACTTTTTTTTTAAATTTTGAGATTTTTAAGTCGGCATAATGTTGTCTAGTTGCAGTTGTAAATTTGGAAATAGGTAAGAAAAAATTGGTTCAAACTAATGGATGCGGATTGCGATCGGATAAATCGCCTCGTGCCGATTCCAGAGAAGCATCCATTATATTCCAATCAATGTCATCATCGGGGAACAGCGATAATTGCCCAGGTGATACGTTGGATTGACCGCGATTATGATACGAAAGGTGACAGGCAGTACAAAGGGCTATTAAGTTTTCTGGGCGATTGTCTTCCGGTATTCGATTGCGGTGGTGCACCGTCAAAGTTAACTTTAAGCGTTCGGATTTGGTTAAGTCACTTTTCTTACCGGGTCGGAGGCATTGTTGGCGGCACTTAGTGCACCGCCATTCCGCACTTTCTTTTATCGAAAGTGCAATCTCTTGCCAATTATCGGGATACCTTTTTGGTTTTCTCATAGCTCATTTCTCACAATATGACGATCGCTTTTATTGCCATCACTCAGAAGCCATCAAGTTAAAGAGTGCTGTAAATTTATTCAATATTCCATATCTCTTAACGCCTTCTTCACTATTATTTCACGCTTGTCTCACTTAAGAGCGATCGCCATCCAGAACGCACAAAGTACAGAAAGTTGCATCAGGCGAAGATTGGGAGAAAAGCGATCGCTCAAAAATAGTCCTTTGAAGTTCTGAAAAATTAGCGATCGCGCGTAGCAACCGTTTCAGACTTTTTCGGTACTGTCGTGGCTAATCAAAAATCACCAATAAAAGTCTACTTGCTATTGACATATTTCGCTATTTAAAGTACGGCGATCGATAGCAAGAGGATTTACGACAACTGCAAATTAATCCTGAACACCATATATCGAGGCTGTACGTAAATATTAAGAGTTTTTAAGCATCCTGCTGTCACACTTGCTTGGGGCGGTGTCTCTGTGTTCGCCCTCAGTGCGATCGATCGCAACTCTATTGTATCTACCTGTCAACCTATATATTTCGTCATTCGCACGAGAGTAAGCTCAGCTACAAACCAGACGTGTTACTTTAACTCTATTGGTACGAAATAGCAGTAAATGAACTACTACCACCGCAAGCTTTATGCCTTGCTGCACGATGCGGAAAACCCAGAAACGTGTCTGTCTCTATGCAGCCAGTTAAACTGTTTTGAAGGGCAATTAGGGCAAATCAATACTTCGGATTTGTCGTTGCCACGGGCGATCGCAGATTCGTCCGATCGCGTAAATCTTCCCAGTAATACTACAACTAGCGATACTTGTGAAGTCCGACACCCGATTAGCGGTCAGCCGCAAACAGGGATTAACAGTAAATTACCTGGGATCGCGATCGATGAGTTGGGTGCGATCGCCAACGAGTCAGATGTTGAAAAAGTATTCTGGTGGTTTTGGCGCTTCTATCCAGATATTTTAGCACAAAAACAAACCGATGCTCTATTAGTTCCCGCCCACAAAATTCTCCCAGATTGCCCGATTCACTCGTACAAAGCAACCGTTTCTGCTTTAACCGGCGCGATGTTTCCCGATGGGGAGTCCGCCGAAAAAGAACATCCGTATTTATTGTTATTTACCTTTTCACCAGTCCAAGAATTTATTAAAGCATCGCGCAAGTTTTTAGACTTCTGGGCGGGGTCATATTTGCTACATTATTTAGGTGCCAAAGTCTGCTGGTACATAGCCGAAAAATACGGTCCAGATGCAGTAATTACGCCATCCTTGTGGGGTCAGGAAATTATCGACGCGCTTATTCTTGAAAAATACCCAAGCTTTGAAGCAGAGTTTCAGAAGTTACAGTTAGGTACAACTCCAGTTACTCGTTTTGAAGTTCAAGACCGACAATCAACCAGTTTGAGTACCGCAGGCTTTCCCAATACAATTACCGTCCTAGTTCCCGGTAAGGCAGCAGCAGAACAATTAGGTAAAGAACTGGAGTTATGGCTTAAAAAAGAATGGCAATATATCGCGCATAAAGTGCGGGAAGACATAAAAATAAAAGTGATCGCATGGTTGAAAGTTGGAGGAAATAGAGATAAAATACTCAGAGATAAAATAGTCAGAGATAAAATAGTCAGAGATAAAATAGTCAAATTGGGTTTCAACACCCCCGCTGACAAGCGAGATTTAGAAAAATGGCAGCAGCCCGGATGTTGGGAATGGAATTATCTTTGGGAAGCTCAAATCAATAATTCTTGGGAAGCTTATTGGACAGCCGTTCCTTTAGGTGATAGCGGTCAATCGCTGATGATTGAAGAAGAAGAAAACGGGAAATTTAACAATGATTGGAAACAAGCACAAGAGGCGATCGCACCTTCTCGTTCCAACCAATCTACACCAACTCCACCCGAAGAACTATTTTATAATACTCTTAATGTCGGTACTTGGTGGGGCAACGTTCAATCACGTCTCGGTCGATTAATTCAATCAATTAAAAATACGCGCACCTGGCAAATTCCCGCCGCACCGGGGGAACGTTCTACACTTTCCGGTCAATATAGTGCAGTGCATCCCAATTTACTTTACAGAGATGACTTTTGTGAAGGTGGGGGAGTATCGGCAGGTTCGATGCGACTGTTTTGGGAAGTGATGGCAAAGGTTTATCCGGGGGTGTTTAACGGTTCCGAAAAACTGAATGCTATTGAATTAACAAAGCGCATGGCTTGGGGATACGGCGGCGTGGCTGAACCTTTGGGAATTTCAATTAATAGAGATGAATCTGCTGGGGGCGATCGCCTTGACTATGAGAGTTTAATTCGCTTTCCTAATTTAAGTTCGATTGCCGCAGCAAGATTTACCTTCGATAATCTTCCCAAAGTGCAGAAATATTGGACTAATTTTAATCAATTAATGCGGCAGGAAATGCCAGAACAGCAAGAACAATTTGCTGCTCGCACGCGCGGCCGTCCTTTTCACGTTTACAAAACCGATCGCAGAATTAACCCTGAAAATCTAGCGGGGCAAAATTATAACGGAGTTATGTTTTCTAGCAAGTGGTTGGCTGAAGACATGAGCTTGGAGGGAGAACAACTTGAAACTCTCAGAAAATTGGTCGATCGAGCGCATAAAGACAGCGGTTTTAACGATGGCAGTCCGGCTGATTGGTGGGCAATTGTTCTGGCTGACGGCGATAGCATGGGCAAATACGTATCAGGCGGCAAACTCAAGGATTACAGGGAATATATAGTCCAACAAGAATCTGAGCAGTATGACAATTTGGATGAACTATTAAACACTAAAAAACGCATGGGTCCAGCCACTCACGTCGGGCTAAACCGTGCCTTATTGGATTTTTCAAATCGGTTAGTTCCTCACATCACAGAAAAGCGATTTTGCGGTAAAGTAGTTTACAGTGGAGGCGATGATGTAATGGCAGTATTGCCACTAGCCGATTTACCAGAATATCTCCTGTCACTGCGAGCTGCTTGGTGCGGCAGTCAAGACCCATTTAATGAATTTAATCACGTCGCTGAAAACGGAGATTCAACTGGATATTGGCAGCCCAGACAAACAATAAAAGGATTGCCAAATCGCCCTCTTTTCACAATGGGGGAAGGGGCAACAATGAGTGCCGGAATTGTCATTGCTCACAAGAGCGTACCTTTACCGACTGTGTTAGAAAGTCTCTGGACTGCTGAAAAGGAAAGAGCTAAGAAAATACCCGGTAAAGATGGCTTGTGCTTCCGCGTAATTTACGGTGGTGGCAATACCTTGGAAGCGGTGATGAAAGGTGATTTATTAGAGTCTTGGTACGGTTTTCTAAAGTCTCCGAGAGAGGAACTCAGCCCGCTGCTTTATCGCCTAGCTGAAGAATTGCCTCGGCGTGCCTGCGTTACCGAAAACAGTCACTTGTTTGAGAAAGCAGCACGAGTAATTATTGACAGACGAGATGAAAGTAAGACGCTGGATAAAAATGTTGAAACATCCCTACTTGAATGGCTAAATGCTTGGGAAAAATGGGTGAAGAGTTTAAAACCTAAAAAACCTGATTCTCAAGAACATGATTTAACTTTAGAAGATTGGCTCAGCACAAGCGAAGCTCAAAAAATGTTAGGAATTCAACCGCAAGATTTGGGTAAATTGTTAAGGTTCAGTGCTTTTTGGGTAGATAAGATGGTGCAGCAAGATAAATGGGGAAGTGAGGAGAATAACTGATGGATGATAAGATAAATTGGTACGCGATCGAACCTTTGGATGTGCTGTTATTTCGCGAAGCTACACCCTTCGTTCCTGGCGAAGGTTCTTGGGCAAAAGGGCAATTTCCGCCAATGCCAGTTACAGTTTTTCAAGCACTGCGATCGATCAAAGATTTTTATGGCGATCGAAAGGAAAATAAACTGCGCGATTTAAAGTTTATTGGCCCGTTTCTGTCATATGAAAATCAGCTTTGGTTGCCAACTCCCAAAGATTTGTTAGCTGTTAAGACTAAGCCAGAAAATCAAGAAGAAACACCCCAAGATGATTTAGACGATAAAACAGATGATTGGGACAGAACCCTGCGGTTTCAGCCGATGACTTCTGAAGCTATGGAAAAATTCGGTTTCGATCGAGATAAATTGCCGCCGATGGTAACTCCTGAGATTGGCAGAAATGAATTTATTTCCCGACCTCAGACTTGGATTAGTGCTGAAGCATTAAGCAAATACCTTCGGGGAGAAACGCTAGAACCTCCCAAGGATAAAAATCAGAAATATTTTCACTCAGATCCTTGGAGCGTGCAAATCATGCCGCACATTCACATGAAATCGGGAGAAAGACAAGTTAAAGAGGAGGAAGGATATTTTACTGAGGTAGCAGTGCGATTGCATTCGGGTTGGCAACTGGTAGCTGGGATGAGCCACAAATTAGAAAAAACTGAGGTTGTGCGCTTGGGAGGTGAAGGACATCGAGCCTTAGTTTCGCCATTATCTGAATTTAAACAATGGGAGCTTTTACAGGAATTTGAAAAACCAGAAGAAGCTAGCAATTTTGCTTATTTACTGACACCTGGACTGGCGGAAAAGCAAACAGCGATGTATGGAGTTTATCCGAGGAATTGGCAGAATTTGTTGAGGGGATGTGCGAGCGATCGCCCTTTGCTTTGGGGGGGCGTATCTAACATTCAACGCCGAATTCTCAATTCGCCAAATAAAGGAGATGCTGAATTTGCTTTGCTGCCGCAGCGGGCATTTGTGCCGCCAGGAACGGTTTACATTTTCAATGAAAAATTGCCTAAAGATGAAAAATTGCCTAAAGATGAAAGATTGTTACCATCTGCGGGAGGGAGTTGGTTAAAGACTTTTCAAGAATTAAGTTACGGAAAATTACTGTGGGGAAAGAGATCATGAATGCTTACATAACTTACTTACACTTGCTCACTGCTTTACATACTGGAGGTAGCGCTAACGAAGGCAATCTCATGGGAATTGCTCGCGAAGTTCATACCGAATTTCCCTACTTGCCTGCTTCTTCTTTACGCGGTAAAATTCGTTCTGAATTGGAACGAAATAATAAAAATGAAGCCGGAATCTTTTTCGGGCAAAAGATTAAAGACGGTCAACAACCTACGGAAGGAGAAGTTTGGTTTGCCGATGCGACTCTCCTATTTTTTCCGATCGCTTCCTTAAGCCACCATCTAGTTTGGATTACTTGTCCGCTGTGGCTGGAACGCTGGAATCGCTGGTTAATAAACTCTCCTTTAACTGCTTTAATTAAACAATGCAGAACAAGTATTACCGAACAAAGACCTGCTTTAGTTAGTTTTACAACCGACAATCTTTACCTGCAAACGGCACTGTTAAGACAGCAGCATCTAAATCTACTAAATCAAGTTGAAAAAAATACCCTTGACAAAGAACTGAAAACATTAACAGGCAATAATGGACTTATCGCTCAGTTAACTAACAAATTAGTAGTTTTGAGCGATGAAGATTGCGCGGCCTTAGTAGAAACTGGATTGCAAAGAGAAGTGCGGGTAGCTTTGGAAGTAGGTAGTAAAACAGTAAAAGGTGGTTCCTTCCGTTCGGAAGAAGCGATTCCGCCAGAAGCAGTGTTGTTCTTTCCTTGGGGAATGAAACCAGCTAAAGAAGCTGGCAAAACCAAGGAGATTCGCCAACAACTCCCAGAATTACTGAAAAAAAGGCTGCAATTTGGAGGGTTGGAAGGTTTGGGTAGAGGTTGGATAGATTTGAAGACAATTGAAACATCGATCGAAATAGCATAACTAACGAGGATAAGTCATGAATCTAGATCCGCGTAAATTTAGTCAAGAAGCTCATACGGCACTGACAGAACTCAAGGACGAGTTGGAAATATTTAACTTAGAAAGAGATAATTTGAGAGATAGACACCATAAAAAAGCTAGTGGACTGATCCAAGGCTTAACTGCTTATATCTCAACTTGGGGATTGCATCGCCTGAGTGGAGATATGAAAAAATTTGAGGGGGGAACTGCTGAAGATACCAGATATAAAGGCAAAGTTTACCGGAAGTTTTTGGTCAAACTTCAAACTTTTAGCGGTGCAGATTTTGATGTCGATCGAGAAGGAACTCTCCTCCATCTAAATTTAAGAAAATACACCGCTTTGAATCGCTTGGCAATCCAGTTAGCTAAAGAATGGTCGTTTTGGGCACCGTCAGTATTAGGAGAGGCTGAGGAAGTATGATTAATCGCAATAACCAGAATCGTAACGATCGAGGAGGAGGTCAAACTCCACAGCAGATGTGGTCGAATTTTCTGCAAAAGCTTCGCCAAGACAAGAATCCTCTTTATGATTTACTTCAAAATAGCGAGCTAACAGCAGCAGATAATTTGATTGTATATGTTCCAGATGGAGAGGTACAAAAACAGGCGAAAAGTAAACTCGGAAGAGTAACAGCAAAACTCTTTGAGCTGTATCCTCAATGGAATAAAAAAAAGCTTTTTTTTGAGGTTGGGAATTTACCTCAAACGGCAGCAATTCCCGAGCAGCAAAATCCCCCTAGAAACGGAGCTGCGACACCAGCTCGCATTCAGCAGGCTGCCGCTGGAAACGCAGCTATAGCAAGGCAACAAACGCTTCGCAGTCCCCTGCAAGCCCTCAATTTAGAGAAATTTGAAAAATCTTATCGGCCAGCTTTAGAAGCGGCTGTAGCGGCAGAAACAACTTGCGATCGCCTTTACCAACAACTAACAGAAAAAACTAAGCTGATTGCTACTGAAGTTTTGACTGTGGAGTTTCCCTGGCGAGTGCGAGTGGGGGGAACGCGCGGCTTTCAAGAAATACTTTTGCCTGTTTTTCATCCAGTATATGGCGTTCCATACGTTCCTTCAAGCAGCATTAAAGGAGCGGTGCTGGCTTGGGCTAGGCAGAACAATCAATCTGGAATAGACCGATTGTTAGGTGCACTGGATAATGGGATTGGTTGCGTGCAATTTTTGGATGCTTTTCCAACTAAGCCGTGTTTAAGTATCGATCTGGCAAATCCTAATTGGCATTGGGATGCCGATCGCATAAAATACAAGCCAGAACCCCATTTTTTGCTGTCAATGGAACAGCCGGAATTAGCGATCGGCTTAGCCCTTACCAGTAGAGGTAACAACCAAAACGACGTAAAAATAGTTAAAGAATGGTTAGAAAAAACTCTAGCAGAATCCGGTATTGGCTCGCGGGTAAGTTCGGGATACGGGCGGACAAAGCTGGCAGTAATAAGCTCGAATCATGGTGTTTTAACAACATCTTACAAATTCGATTTATGGACAGCAGGAATGTATGGAGCATTTGCACCTAATAAAAAAGATCGCCAGGGAACGCCAGAATTTCGCCCGACTGCGGTACGGGGGATGTTAAGATATTGGTTTAGGGCGATAGCTCTTGGTATTTATCCCCTACAGCAATGTAAAACCTTGGAAGCCGAACTTTTTGGTACGATCGAACCTCGGAGCCAAGTAGGTGCTATTCGTATTGCTGTAGAGTGGCAAGAAAAACAAGCAGGCAATCGATCTCGCCCCTTTCATTACAGCGGTACAATTCATTTAGAAGCAAGGCAAACAAATCGACTACCACTGATAGAAAAAAACCTGCAACTAATAGAAAAAATCCTGCAATTATCATCGTATCTTGGAGGAATTGGTCGAGGTTCAAGGCGACCTTTACATTGGAACAATCCTGAGCCTGGTTTGCGCGGATGTTATTGGGAGTTAGAAACTAATCAATTGCCATGCAAGGAAAGAGATTGGCAAAATTTTCTACGAGGAGTAAGGGGGGCTTTTCTTGAAGTACAGCAACCAACAGGAAATCCTGCTACTTGTCCGCCCGGAAAATCAGGCGATCGCAATCAGGATGTTTTGAATGGTCAAAGTAAAATTTATCTAGTTCCTTTTTCCGATTTATTACATCCAAGAAATGTAAAAAGCTGGAATCCTGAAGGGATTGAAGTAGATGTAAGAGGAGAAGCTTTAGAGTTGCTGTACGCACCTCGATTTAAAGGAGTCAATCAGCAAAATATCGGCAACAAAAATGTTGGTGGCTGCATTACTAAAGAGAATGATAATGAATCGACTTCTACTCCATCATATGTCATTATTAAGTCAAATTTTCCCCAAGAGGGAAGGCATTATCAAGCTGTAACTATTTTTGGAGCAAATCACCCCGATCGCGCTAATTTTGTGCAAGCTTTGCCTAGAGGGTCTATCAAAGTGTGGCCTTTGCCCCAAACTCAATGATTTCGTCATTCGCGAGACATTTATAGGATATAAGATGAGCATCGTCTACATTGTAAATACAGGAGCCATGTTGATTTAATTCTCCTAAATCTCGCTACATAGCCGTTGCTAGCAACTAATAACCAAGGACAAATTATGGCAATTCTCATCACCAACATCGGTACATCTGACATAACTGTAAAAATCGACGACTACTACATCCCCGTAGGATTCGATCGCAACGAACCAAACATAGACGAATCTGGATTAACCGACGATGAAAAAACTGTCTGGGACGCACAATTGCGACAAAGTTACATCATCAGCGAACTTTGTCCCGAACTGGGAGTTACTGTCACCGAAAATAGAAACGGTCAAAAATCATTTTCATTTCGCGAACTAACTCAAAAACTGTTAGCAGCTTATGAAAAAGACGAAACAGGAACCTGGCACGATCGCATTCGTCCCGGTCGTATTTGGGGTGTCTTACAAACTGCTACCCAAGACCCTAACTTTCAAGTCAAACAAGCTTACATTTTTGTTACCGACCAACCTGAGTTTATCTTGGATAAGAAATCAGGTAAAGAGAAATTAAATCTGCTGGGCTATCCCTCAGATTCTATCCATCTATTTAACATTCTGAAAAAGTGGTTTCAGCAGGAAATGCCAGACCTGGAATTGATATGTAAAGTCATTCCCAAACATATCCCAGCAGTCGATCGCGATGAATTACTGAACTATTACTATCAGTTTTTTTTCCAGCACATTCGCACCGAACAAACACTTTTAATTGCCATCAAAGGGGGAACTCCCCAAATGCAGTTAGCTTTGACAATGCAGGCGATCGCATCATCTGTCACTAGCCAACTGTTTATCAATCCTCAACTTTCAGTTAAAAATATTCTCAACGGGAAAGCATCAGAATGCGATTTTGCCTCCTACTGGCGGTATATGCGGAGTCAAAAATATCAAGACGTTCAAATTATCTTAGAATCTCGCTGGGATTTTCGAGGTGCTATTTCTATTCTCGACAAATGGCTGGCAACTTTGAAATTTTTAAAGCCCTATATCGATGACCCTAAATTGTCGGCTAGCAATGAATTGCTGTCTCGCATTGTTAAAACTCTGGAAGTTGGCGATTATTGTTTAAATTTAGACAGTCAAACTGCTAAGGATTTTTTGGTAAATAATCCTCAGCTAGCCTCTAAGTTATCTAAAAAGTTAGTTAAGCAAGTCTCAAATTATGACTCCCTGTTAAATCTCTACTCCCAGTGCTGCATTTACTACAACCTCGACCAAATAGCTAACTTTTTGTCAAGAATGAGCTCTTTTTATGAAGGAGTTTTAGAAAAAACTGCGACACAAATCGGAATTGACATAGATTTTCCTTATTTGAAAAACCGCTTTGAGAAGCGAAATTTCATCAGTGAAAAAATCCTACAGCGCAACCAAGCCTCGGAACAGCAAGCTTGGCAGGAAATTCTCTTGCTGTTAAAAAGTTTAGATTATTGGTGCAGTCATCGCAATCAATTGATTCACCACGGCAAAGGAATGTCAAAAAAACGCATGAAGTTATTGTATCAGGAGGAAGTTAAAAAAGAACATCTAGATACTTGTCCTCCCGATCGCATAATTGAGCACATGGCAAAAATCCTCACCAGCAATTTAGAAATCGTCAAACCCGAATATCTGCATCAATTCGTCCGTACTTCCACCCATCATTACATTTATAGCGAAGTCAAAGACTGGGCGATCGCTCAATTATTACACGAAGGACTGCAATAAATACCCTTCTCATCTCTTAGTCTCGCGTTGCGCGGACTTTGTTTGTATAGACGTAGTTTCAACCGCTAGGTGATATCAAATGGCTTCGTTTGTATAGACTGACTAAATTATTAAGACTCGGCGGTTGAAACTGCGTCTACATAAACAAAGTCGGCCTCCGCCGACTAAATCATCAAGCTAATCAATCTAAAATCCCAAATTTCACATCTAAAATTGTCCCAATTTTATCCAAAAATAACATGATTTGTCACCTTCTCATCGGCCCACCCGGCAGCGGAAAATCCACCTTTGCCCAACAACTAGCCACCCTAGCAAACTATCAGATTGTTTCCACCGATCGCATTCGCGAACAACTCTACGGAAATGCCAGCATTCAGGGATATTGGAACGAGATAGAACTTCAAGTATTGCAGCAAATTCAAAGCGCGATCGCACTTAACCAACCAGTCATCTACGATGCCACCAACGCCAAACGCGCATGGCGAATGTCACTCCTCATGCAATTAAATTCCGACTCCTCCCTAACTCCTGGGGACGATCGCAACTTAGAATGCAAATCAGAACCCATATTGTGGATGGCTTGGCACCTCAAAACCCCCTTAGAAATCTGCCAGCAGCGCAATCTACAGCGCGATCGCACTGTACCCGAAGAAGTTATCGTCAGTATGTTCAAATCCCTAAAAAACTTCCCGCCACTTCCCGCCGAAGGATTTGCAGCCGTCAACAATGTTCCCGCAACTGACGGTGAGTTTGACATAATAGCAATTCAGAACAAAATTCAAAATCTCGATCGCACTCTCACCAACCGCAGCAACCGTACCAAACACCGACAAATTACCATACACCAATATTCCCAACTGCAAGATTTCGATCGCCTGCTGCATCTAATAGCACTAATTATCCGCTATCTCGGCATCGGTTATTTGCATATCAATGACCCAAAAATGTTAGAATATATCTTGGGTAAAGTGCAGCCTTTTGCCACTACTTCTTTTAGCAATTCTATTGACGAAATTTGTGCTGTAATGCACCAGCAAAAAGGCAATATTTATGCTGATTATAATGCAATTGTAAGAGATTTGCAATGGTTGCAACAAAATCAATTAGTCAGCATCGAAGATAATACTATTTCTACGGGCGATCGAACAAATCCCATTACTCTTACTACTCCCCCCCGAAGCCCGGGGCGGTTGGGGGGTGTCAAAAATAATATGGGATTGCGGACAGTCAAAAACGGCAATTTGGGAGAAGTCGAAAACGATATTGATGTCACCATAATTGAAGACTCAAACCTAATTACTCACGCTTATTCAGATGTAGAACCATTCAAGCGGTTGCTGAAAATTATTCGATTTATCTTGCAACATCCCTTTTTACCCAACTCCGAAAATCGCAGCCAAAAAGTATTAATCGATACTCTCGCAGAAAACCAGATTCTTATCGGTGAATGCTTGGATACCTTACAGAAAGATATTGAAAATATCCTCAAGCCTTATCAGATTTTGCCGGAATTTCCCCTGCGACACGGCTACTTTGCAGGGACGGCTATTTTATCACAGCGCGAACTGAATCAAGTATTCCGAATTCTGCAATCTCAAGCTAAAAGTTTAGAAGATTCCGAAGCTTTAGCTGTTTTTGAAATGTTTAAAGAACGGATGAAACTCAGCAAGCTTAATTCGCCTGACTATTATCCTGTAAGGGCGATAGCCAATCGCTGCATCATCGATAATGACAGCCTTCCTAAGACCGCACTGTCATGGAAGTTAGACCAATTAGAAACAGCTATTATTAGTGGAGAACTATTAGAATTAAGTCGCGTTCTCGGTGGGGGTCGATTTTCGGGAGATGCGGATGGCTTCTTTTTGGTATGGCCGCTGCAAATAGTTTTTTATAACTTTGCTTGGTATTTGGGGTTTGAATGTGAAAGCAAAAAAGATAAGGGTTTGTTGCGTTTTGAAAGATTGGATAGATTGTTTTTGGGTCAACGTCAAGGGAGAAAGCGCGATCGCACTATTCAAGAAGAATCTTTGCAAAAACTGAACCAACTTTTAGCAGCAAGTGCGGGGATTTTTCTTGGTGACAACACTATTTTGCAGCAGCAATTTCTCAGTTCCGATAAAAAAGTGCGATCGGGCGCTGAAATTACTGTTGAACTTTGGTTTAGCGATGGTAAATTTCGATTTGTTGCTGAGGGAACCAAACGATTTCCCGTGATGAAGATGTCACCTCCTGCAGGAGGGAAACAACCTAGAGGTTCTAAATCTTTGTTTTCTTTGCAGCCAACTGGAGATGCTAAGTTTCCCCATCGGTTTCGAGTTGTGTTGCCGAAGTGGTCTTTAAATGATGTTAATCTCGAACAGTGGATTATCGGGTTTGGTGGCAATGTTAAGGTGGTGAAGCCGCCGGAGTTAGTGGAGAAAATAAAAAATATTGGCGATGGGATTGTGAGGGTTTATTGCGAATAAATTGGAGAATTTGTCGATCGGCTAACTCGCGAATCCGACAGTCCAACCGGGGTTAAAAACCCCTGTTTCATAGCGCAAGTCCTCTCAAAGAGGACTGGAATTGATGATAATTTAATTGAAATTTTCAGTCGGTTTTTAACCGATTTTTGCTAGGAGACGGGGAATTGATTCCCCGGCGGAATTGTGGGTAATGCAAAGACTTTTGACGGCGAAAGATTTTGGGTAATTTTCACAGTCCAACCGGGGTTAAAAACCCCGGTCTCATAGCGAAAGCCCTCTCAAACAAAACTAAGGTTAATGATAATTTAATTGAGGCTTTTATTCGGTTAAAAGCCGACTTTTGCTAGGAGACGGGGAATTAACTTTCCGGCGAACTTATGGGTAATGTAAAGACTTTTGATGGCGAAAGATTTTGGGTAATTTCCACATTTTAACCGGGGTTAAAAACCCCTGTTTTATAGCGAAAGTCTTCTCAAAAAAACTGAGATTAATGATAATTTAATTGAGGCTTGGCAGTCGGTTTTTAACCGACTTTTGCTATGAGACGGGGGTTTTTAACCCCCGGCGGATTCGCGGGTAAATGCAAGAATCTTTGGTTACAAATGAAGGTTGATATTTAGCAGCAACGACAGAATAAGGGTTTCAGAGATCGCCTACCCCCCACGAAAAAGCTAATAGCACTTACACATAGGGCGCCTGAAACCGGGTTTTTTACGAAAAAACTTGATTACAGCCCACAAATTCAGTAAAAACCCGGTTTCTTTGGCGGAGTGCATAAGCCCTAATTTAAATTGTCATTCGCACCAACAGGCTTGCAAAATCAGAGCAAAATCTGTCACCTCAATTCGTCATTCGCACCAATTGTCATTCGCACCAACTCTATACTTGAGTGCCGGAACAGAGAATTAATATGTCAATAACAACAGCGATGTACAAACAATTATCAATTCTCAAAAACGCACAATCATGTTAAATTCACACATCTCAACCAACAGCACCCCTTGGCAAACCTCTGCTAATTTAGATCCTACTGCTTTAGAGACAATTTTAGACCCCTTTGCCAAAACAAATCCCAGTCAAGCAACCAAAAAATTACCTAATGTCGGCACCTTCGTACCGGAACTTAATCTCAACTATCAAACACCAGATATCAGTAACTTTATCCTTGGCGAACAATCCCCAGCCAGTTCAGCAGATCCTTTAACATCAAGCATTGCCAACCTTCCTCAATCTAACGCACCTGTCGATATGCTGACAGGCTCAGTCCTGGGACAAGCTCAACAAATTGCCAGCAGCTACCTCAATAGCTTTGCTAATTCTGCGGATTTCAACCAAGAAATGAAACTCGCCTTTGGAGAAAAAATCGATTTAGCAGCCTCCCAAACTCTAGTACAAACCTTAGCCAGCGGCAACACCAAAAATCTGCCACCCGTAATAGTGATTTCTGGTTCTCAAATCAACAATGCTAACGGTGCTTTTGACAGCTTAAGCGGTCAGATTTATTTATCAAAAGAGTACATTGAGCAAAACGCCAACAATCCCGAATCAGTAGCAACCGTCCTCTTAGAAGAAATCGGACATTTCATAGACTCCCAAATCAACATTACCGATGCTGCTGGGGATGAAGGCGAGATTTTTGCCGCCGTTGTTCGAGGTAAAGAATTGAGCCAACCGGAAATTATCGCTCTCAAATCTGAAGATGATACAGCAACTGTTACCATCGGCGGCAAAACAGTTTTCATAGAACAAGCTTCCCCATCAGAATTTCAGATAAATCTCGGCTCAGTTAATTACAGCCGTGCCGGCAATAAATTTGTTGCTAGTAACGGCACTGGCGGCACCTATCTCTGGTGTACGGACTTTGCTTTTGGTCGAGCCTTAGAAAAAGGTTTGCTTCAAAACCATAGCGGTTTGGGAGGGAAAATTTCAGGTCATGCTGGTGTTTGGGACGACCAAGCCGGTTCCTGGGGCCGTCAAGCACGAGCTAACAGTTTAGTAGTCTGGGATCCCAATCAAGGCGGTGCAGGTAGTGTAGGCCATGTAGGCTTTGTAGAACGAGTTAATTCTAACGGCTCTTTTGTGATTTCCGAAGCCAATTTTGGTACTGCCAAAATGTCTTTTACCTCGCGGACTATTAACCCCGGCAGCAATGCTTTTAATAGTGCTAAGTTTGTATATCTCTCAGGAAATCCGACACAGCAAGATCCGGTAAGACCGGGTACGTTGTTCCGGGGTACAGTAGACGGACAGCTTAACGTCCGCAGCGGGCCGGGAACAAATAATTCGATCGTCAGTTCCCTCAGTCCCAACAGCAGCCGCAATTTTGACGCTGTTTCCCGCGCTACAACGGTTTGGGATGCTCGCGAACAGCGCAATGACGATCGCTGGTTCCGCTTGCAAAATACAAATCAGTGGGTTTCCGCCGCCTTTATCACCGGCAATCCCCTATTTAACGGCACCGCAGATACAACTGTAAATGTCCGCAGCGGGCCGGGGACAAATTTCCCAGTTGTAGGTTCTCTCGGTACGAATAACAGCCGGACTTTTGATGCTACGACTGTGGGTACGACTCACTGGGACCCGCGGGAAGGAAAGAATGAAAACCGCTGGTTCCGCTTGCAAAATACAGATCAGTGGGTATCTGGGGCGTTTATTACCGGCAATCCGAGCTACTAATTTAGCCTTGGACGCAGGCGCAGTCAGAAACCGGGTTTTTTACTAAAATCCTTCGTTGGAGCGCCCAGATTAACTAAAAAACCTGGTTTCGAGGAGTCTTAATGCGTCCAGGACTGTAATTCCAGACTTGTAGGGTAGCGCCGCGCCGTGCCTACCCCCGATCGCCCTTGCTTAACTGTACAATGCCCAAAGCTCGATCGTAATTCTTGTAGGGTGCAATATCTGCAATACTTTTGGGCGGTGCGAGTCTATCCATTCAGGCGGTGCGAGTCAATACTTTTGGGCGATCGTAAATATCAACACATATATTTAAATTTATAGCCCAAAAAACAACATTTTTTAGGCTATTTTTAACAAATATTTTATTTACGTATATAAAAAATGCTCAGCAAAAATTGTAGATGAAGCCTCTTGTTTCCATTATTATGTACCATCAAGCGCGATCGACCTTCCCTCCCATCCCACAAGGTAACACCAGTGAACTTCAACGGAGCAACAACCGACCAAAACGGGTCATTCATCTATTTCGTCTACCCATTTCTATTTGAAACCGCCAACTTTCAAACCCTCAAAAACAGCATATCCCAAACCCAAATACCAGCGCGACAAAACCAAATGCTGTGGGAATCCCAAACATTCCCCAAAGACGACTTACTATTCCACGTCGCCAACTACCTCAACCCCACAGACAATCACCCACCCACAGCCAGCCTCTGGAAACTCAACGAAGCAGCCCGCGACATCCTTGGTTTCCGAGCACAATGGGAATTAATTACCCCCATAGCAAAAATTCCCTTCAACTTTGGCGAAGCAGGAGAAGGCAACAAAGCAGCCCAACTAGCACTATTTCAAATAGGAGTCGGATTTTTAACAATCAGAGCTCAGCCAGAATCCAACAATATCAATCAATGGCTCAACTTTCTGCACTACTTTCGCTTTCTCGAAGGGCAGCAAGGAACCCACATCAAAGCCCAGCGGCGCATCGGTTTAAACCCCGACACAAAACAACCTCAATTCGAGCCATTCTTTCCAGAAATAGCAGGAGGCAATGACCAATATCAAGCAGGTAAAAATCAAGTTCACTTCGGTCAAATAGTGACAGCCTTACTCAAAAAATCAGCATTACCTCCCACAGAATTACCCGAACCCACATCAAAACAATGGTGGACTGAAGTCTTTATCCCCGGACAAATGCTCCCATTTACAGCCTTATTTGCCGACAACCTACCCCCAGACGAAACCCAACTCTTACTATATAAATTGCAAAACTTATTCCATGAAAAACAAGGCAATTATCCAGCCCCAGAAGACCTAGAGCCCAACAATCCAACTTGGCTGCCTTACGCCAGCCGTCAGTGGTTTATCTTCTCCCTAGAAGGCGGCAGCTTCCTAGCAGCCGATGCCCCTAAAAATGATTTTTTCCGCAAAACCCTACCATCTCACCTGCGCGACCAATATTTTTTACTATTTCTAATTGCCCTGCACCAGCGCTTTACCCTAATGATGCTATCATCAAAAGTAGCCATAAATTGGCTATCTGACAGCAACAAAGACACTAACAGCCAGCGCGAACAAATATTTGAAGAAATTCGCAACCAATTATTAGTATTCACAGCGCGGGGCTATTTCACCCAAGTCATGCAGCGCCAACACCACCACCGCTGTTACCGCCAATGGCACGAAGTATTTCAAATACAAGAATTGTACCAAGAAGTAAACGACGAAGTACGCGATATGTACGAATACAGTCTCATGCAGCAAACGCGCCGCCTCGAAACCACAATTCAAGTTATCGGCGTAGCCGTAGGTACAGGTGGCATTATTGCCTCCAGCATTGCTAACTACATCCAAAAGCCGCTCAGCTTGAAACCTACCTGGAAAATAGATACAATTCATCCAGCAGTGTTAGTTTTATTATTAAGTGTAGCAGCCGGTGTAGCAGCAGGAGTAGTGACTTGGTTGAGTACGGGCGGCTGGCATTGGATTTTGAAAGGCATCCAAAAGCGAGACAAAAACTAACATATGTGGTGTGTCTAAATCATTTAGATCCCCCCTAGCCCTCCTTAAGAAGGGAGGACAAGAGTATTCTCTTTCGTCCCCCTTTTTAAGGGGGATGCGAGGAGAAAGAAGCTTCGGACAAAAGCGAAAATTATCAATGGTTCCAGGCTTAAGCTGACACCTATGGGCAATGTTGTATCCTGTGGTCGTGGCTTCACCCTAAAAATCGCCAGGGAATTAATTCCCCGCCCAACTGCGGATTTAACGCCGTTATTCACTAAAATCCACAATTTAAAATCAATCTAAAATCCCATGAATATCTTAATCGCAAACATCGGCACTTCCGACCTCACCATCCAAATTTCCATAGAAGGCGAAAACTACTATTTACCCATCGACTATTTGTCTAACGAAGCCAACATTGGTGAAAAAATTGCTAAATTGAAGCCAAATCTGCAAAAACTGTGGGACTACAAAACACAGCGTAACTATATCGAAACTATCCTTTACCCTGAGTTTGGATTTCCGACTAATGTTAAACAAACTAGCCGCAAGTTAACTCAAATAGTGTGGGAAAAGTACCAAGCAAACGAGATAATCTGGCATCCTCGGATTAAACCAGCCCGCATCTGGGGTGTAATTCAAAAAGCTATTAGCCTCGGTGCAACCAAAGGCTACATATTTGTAACCAACCAAGTGACATTTCAAAATCCAGAAGGTCACGAAAAAGATACAATTTATATGTATGACATTTTAGTGAAATGGCTAGAATTGGAAAATATACCATTCAAAATAGAACGAAAATTTATCGATAGCACAATAGACGCTAACAGATTAGAACCCCTACTCAGCGACTACGAAAAACACCTCAAAGAGATTGCGAATGTTGAAAAGCTAAACCTATTATCCGCTGAACTTCAACCTAAAAATGACTTGGTTATGGCAAGTATCAAAGGCGGGACAGGCACAATGGTAACAGCCTTACAAATTAAAGCCATTGATTCAAATTTTAAGATTTTGGTTTTTATCGACCCTGAGTTAAATCTAGAGAACATTTTGCAAGGAAAACCTTCCGAGTGTACGCTAACTTTGTATTGGCGGCACCTGCGGAGTCAAAAATACGACACCGTAAGGCAATTACTTTTACGCTGGGATTTTGACGGTGCTATTCTGATTCTGGATGGGTGGCAAAAAAATCTGGATTTACTGCCCAGTGGCATAATAGATGAGACTAATATCGAAGCAAGTAAGGTCGCTATAAAATCCGCAATCGCAGCCCTAAATCTAGGCTTATCTTTTATCAATTTAGACCGCGCTGAAACCAAAAATATTCTTAAATTTAACCCGGCAATTTCGGTACTAAGTGAGTTAGAAAAAACTTATGAACCTTGGCTAAACTTATATGCTCAATGTCGCATTTATTGGGAATTGAATCAGGTCGCAAACTTTTTATCGCGCTTGACTTCCTTTTATGAAGAGTTGCTCAGTTATTTAATTATTGAATTAGGTGGCAGTAAATACTTTGCAGGCGATATCTATAATTGGCAGTTGCAAAAAAGCTTGTTTGAACCAGAACTGTGGGATAAATTCTATCAGTATGCAAGCAAAAAAAATAGTAAATTTAAAAAATATGACTTTGACAATCAAAAATATTGGCTAACAAATCGATGGGAAAAATTTAAGTTGGTTGCAATATTAGTGGATTCTCAAGAAACAGACAACCCAAATTGGAAATATATTAAAGAATCATTGCCGATGTTAGAATATTGGATAAAAAAAAGAAATAAAATGATTCATCTAGCCAAGGGTGTATCAAAAACAACCATGTGGGAAATGTTAGAATTAGACCGCAAATCGGAAGACAAACAAATAAAGAATGAAGCAATACAAGCCTGCAACCCGGATGAAATATTGCAGGTGACGAGTGAAATATGCAGCCGAGCTTTTAAATTGCTAGGCTTGGAGGAGAAATCTTTTGTGGGGTACAGCAGCACTACTCCCTACTACCTCTATTCTGAGATAATTGATTGGGTACTCCGCCACCTAGAAACTGACAAATTGAGATAGTTGATGTCAATAATGGCGAAAGCGGGTTTATGAGATTGTTTGTGGGTGTCATAGATGGTTTGTGAACCCGCTTCTACAGGATTTTTGGATGTTTTTTATGAATTAGTAATCCTAGGGTGCGTCGCCCTGAAAAATTTCCAAAAAAATATCAATAATCTCATAGCGACGCACCTGACAAACTACATAGAAATTACAGAATCTCATTTGTAGGGAAACAGCATTGCCGTGTCCGGCGGAGGGTTATGCAAATGAAAGATAATTTTCATAGCGCTAACAATTGCAGCAACTCTTTTTCAGATTGGTATTGCTTTCGCTTTGTTCTTCGTAACAAGTAAAAATAAAAACCGCTGGCAAAATCGCCAGCGGCTTTGACTTTAGGGATACCTAAACTAATGCAGGTGTTTCCATTAATTCGACTTCCAAGAAGCCATGCTGATAGAGTAATTGACACAGCACTCCGAAAGACAGGTCACGCTGATATTGATAAATTCCCTAATTTGTGATACGCCGCTAAATCCTGCTTTTTTCTTCAGTCGGCGTCCGGCAGGCATTGTTTGTATCGACGCGGTTTCAACCGCCGAGTCTTCTTTGTCTAGCCGGGGTTTCAACCGCCGAGTCTTCTTTGTGTAGACGCGGTTGAAACCGCCGAGTCTTCATTCAGAACGCGAACACAGCAGCTTCCAAAGTTCGTCGGGAATCTCCTCAAAATGCTCCAACAGAAAGTCCATTAAAGCCAAATGGCGCAAATCAGCAACAGCAGGGACTCGGCGATTTTTTCCGCGCTTAAACCAACCGCGTACTGTAGAATCAGAACGGGAACAAATAAAAGCGATTTCCTCATAAGTCACTCCCCATTTAGCATAAAATCGCTTCGGTGTCATTCCTAATTGGCATTGACTGTAAACTGCAATCAACCTGCGCTCTCTATCTGTCAAAATCTGCGGTTTTTTCATGCTCAAAAACCTCGAAATGTTCCTCGCACTGTGGAGACGCACCATTTACAGACCTGCAAAAAATTGGATTTACTGCTGCTAGTGCGAATCGATTTCCTGAATCGAAATTGTTTGCTCTCCCGCATACTCCCAATAAAATCTCAAAGCCATTGAAGCCGCAGAACCCCAAACTTCACCTTTTTTGTGTTTGTATCGGTGCGTTCTCAAACTTCTGTATTCTGGCCCCGCAGATGCTATTGTTTGAAAAGCTTTGCGGTATTGTTTTTGAACTTTTACGGGGAGCGCTTTTAGTTGTTTTGTGACTTTGGGAGAAAACCGCAGCCGAAATTTAGCAGCTTCATCGCTCATATATAATCCAAAGTCTTGTAGGGCGGGTTTACCAAAAATATCGATTTCAAAACCAACAATTTCATAAACCCGCCCCGCCCATACCAGCAAGTAGTAGGGTGCGTCAGAGCTGAAATTTGTGATAATTGCCCGAGAAATTCGGCTGACGCACCCTACAAGCACCGCTTAAACGATGAAAGCTTCATCGTCTATGACAAACTTGGGCTGCACTCCCAGCACGATTACTTTGCACCGACAGTGAGCAGAAAGAGGATAAAATCGTATTTGGTCTTGCTGTTTGTTTAGCATTTTCAACAGCCGTTTTTGCAGTTGTTCTTGCCGCTTTTCATCCAACACGCACTCAAATACCGATTTCTGTACTCGGCAACCGCAGGTTTCCAATAACTTAGAAATTTTTAGGCGGCGGCGATCGTCTACAATGTCGTAGCAGATGAGGTAAAACATTACATTTTTACCAGCATGGGATATTCTGCTTCCAAGTCGCTAGCATCGCCAGCAGTGTTGTTTTTTGGAAATGGCCAAACCAGCGGGCGGTAATGCTGAACGTCCCCCAGCACGCAGGCGATATATTCCCGTACTTGCAACTCCAAACAATGGCGGTAGCTAACGGTTCCGGCGTGGGGATGGGTTACTAAAGTTTGCAATTTTTCTTCCCAATGCTGGATGAATGTTTGGAGGGTGCGAGGGGAAAGTAAAGCGCCGCTACCATTTTCAGGGATGATATCTCGCGCGGTAATGATGCGGGATTTGGCTAGGTTGACCGCTAATTCATCTACCAACATCGGGCGAAATTCCGACATCAAATCGCAAACTAGGGGTTTTTGGTGCTGGCTGGGAATGTGCAAGTGACTGATGTCGGCATCCAATCCCAACACCTGCACAAAGGCAGATGTTTGTTGGTGCAAGAGGGTATTTCCTAGGTTCAGCATTCGGTTGATGATATCTGCCGGATTCTGCAAATTGCGCCACCGAAAACCTAGCTCGAAGGGCAGCAAGGAGCCGAGGGCGGGATAATAAAAGCTCTCGGCTGTGACATTGTAACCCTGCAATTCGTCTAGAGAATATGCCATCGGCAAGTCATCTATTAATAGCTTGAAAAATGCGCGGTAAACTTCGGGCTCGAAGGTTGAACTGCTGACGTGCAACTGTTGGAGCAAGATGCTTTGATTGTGCATTTTTGCCCAGGTGATGCTCTCGGCAAAGGCGCGGGCAAATTCGGGGTTTTGCAGGCGTTTGAGCTGCTGGGAGCGATATTTTGCCCGCTTTGATTGGGGTTCGCAACTTCCCAGTTCTTGGCCTTGGCGGCTGATATAATAGATGGGAATTTGGCGGGATGAGGCTAGTTTGACGGCTGGGCGCGACAGTTGGCAAATGCAAAACAGAATAATTTGGGTGACTTGCGTGACTGGTACGCTTTGATAGAGTTTTTCTTTGTGAGTGATTTGGAAGTGCTGGTGTTGGACGCTGAGAGTTGAGCCGGCTTGTGTGATGTATACTGCGGTCATGTTTTCCCTCTTGTGAATGTGGTACTGGGGGAAAGTGGCGGTTTGAGAGGTGTTTGTTTGGCTCTCGTCACACTTTCTTTTGTCCCTGTATTTCCATGTTCTCAGAGGGGTATTTGAATTCGTATTCGAGTAGGAGATTGGTGTATATGAGTTCGTATATGAGTTTCGTAGGTTGGGCTCTTGCGAAGCGAACCCTCTGTTTCCCTACGGCCGATCGCACTTTTTGCACAAATCCTTTAGCCTTACTATATAATTGTACTGGAGTCCAGAAGAAATTAAATTTCAACATCCCTATTTAAGCATGACCATAGACCTTTGTACTGGAGCAGCAAGATTACGATCCAAGTAATGATTAGCCCACAATCTTTGCTGGGAACAGGCATTAAAGTTGAGAAAGTTGATAACCTTCGACTCTTCAAATTTACCGACGAGTTACAATCTCGTCTTGAAGACCTGCTAGAAAATAACAAGACAGGTTTGCTGACCCTAGAAGAAGAGGCAGAACTCAATGCCATAGGAGAACTTGACCGCATCTTTACTTACCTCAATTCCCTCTTGATTGCCCAGCAATGACTATTAATGAATTGACAAGGCAATTTGTGCGGAAACGCGCAGGCTACCTGTGCGAATATTGCCACTCTCCAGAGAAAATCAGCACCTCTCGTTTCACCATCGATCGCATCCAGCCACGCTCTCTAAGTGGCTCTGACAATCCTGATAACCTGGCTCTGGCTTGCAGCCGCTGTAACCAGCGTCGTTATAACTTTATTGTTGGTCGGGATGTGGAAACCTCAGCAATTCTGGCCTTATTTAATCCCCGTCAACAGCAGTGGTCTGACCACTTCATCTGGAATGCAGATGGCACGAAGATTGTCGGTACAACTCCCATCGGTCGAGCCACTTGTGAGTATCTTGACCTCAACGACGAACGCTATAGAGGAGAATGTTCTATCCAAGAAGCCTGTGGGCTATGGGTTCAGGCAGACTGGCATCCTCCCTCAGAAGATCCCCGGCAGCTTGAGTAAACAGAATATGCTACGATCGAGCTGAATTCAGTAACGAGGTAAAGTCTATGAACTTGACTGCTACTCAATACAAGTATATAGAACTGAATGAAAATAACGTTCCCTACATTGGCGGAACAACCATGAAAGTAATTGAATTAGTTTCCGGTCATCTGGCTTTTGGCTGGAGTCCTGAAGAAATTAAATTTCAACACCCCTATTTAAGCATGAGTCAAATTTATTCTACCTTAGCTTACTACTGGGATAATAAAGAAGAACTAGATGCCGATATGCAGCGGCGATTTGAGAAGGTTGAAATGTTACGTCAACAAGCTGGTGAATCTGCTTTAGTTAAAAAACTTCGCAGCCAGGGGCTAATTAAATGACTTTAGATCTTTATATGGATGAACACGTTCGCCGAGCCATTACAAATGGTTTAAAATTGCGGGGTATAGACGTTCTTACGGTACAAGAAGATAGCCGAACTGGTACACCTGACCCAATTTTACTCGATCGCGCTACCGAACTAGATCGAGTTATGTTTACCCAAGATGATGATTTTTTTGTAATAGCCAACCGCCGCCAGCAGGAAGGAGTAAAGTTTAGTGGGGTTATTTACGCGCATCAACAGTATGTAACTGTCGGGGAGTGCGTGCGGGACTTAGAAATAATTGCGAAAGTAAGCGAACCAGAAGATTTAGTTAACCAAGTTCAATACTTACCGTTATGATTAATTTTTGCTAAATTAGAAAGTATTCTCTCTTTTATAGCATCAAAGAAGCATTAATTACTATTCTATCAGATCGCCCAATTCCCAAGCAGCCATTCCAATTCACTTATCACGAGTTCTTGTCCAAAATTCTTAAAACCCTTACAGGGAAAAGAGTTGACACTTATCACGAGTTTCGGCGGTTTGCCAAATACAACTATTATCAAAAGCTCGATCGCACCTGTCACTCCATACTATTCTATCAACGATCGCGAGTTTTCCTTCAACATCAGTTGAAATCAGTTGCAACGAGTTCCTGTCCAGATTCCTTGAAACCATTACAGAGAAAAGATTTGACCGTTGCAACGAGTTTAAAAAATCGCCCTTAAATCTTGCTTGCGAAGCACTATATTTTATTTACTCCTGGACGCACAAATACCAAAGAAACGGGGTTTTTGCGAGAATACTCGTTACAGCCCGCAGAAACGCATAAAAACCCGGTTTCTGACCACCTGTCGCCAACCCGCGATTCCGAGAGTCCAACCGGGGTTAAAAACCCCTGTCTCATAGCGAAAGTCCTCTCAAAGAGGACTGATATTGATGATGATTTAATTGAGGTTTCCCAGTCGGTTTTTAACCGACTTTCGCTATGAGACGGGGAATTGATTCCCCGGCGGACTTGTGGGTAATGCAAAGACTTTTGACGGCGAAAGATTTTGGGTGATTCCCAGAGTCCAACCGGGGTTAAAAACCCCTGTCTCATAGCGAAAGTCCTCTCAAAGAGGACTAATATTAACGATGATTTAATTGAGGTTTCCCAGTCGGTTAAAAACCGACTTTTGCTATGAGACGGGGAATTAATTCCCCGGCGGACTTGTGGGTGAATGCGAGATTTTTTGGTTACAAATAAATGGCAATATTTAGCAGCATCGCCTTTCTATTCCTAATATTTATCAAATCAAATCCCTAGATATTAAAAAATATCTAGGGATTTCTTGTTTCCATTAATTCGACTTCCGAAGAAGCCTAAAGCCACACTTACTGAAGCGTTCAATAAGAAGATCATTGTTTCCATTAATTCGACTTCCGAAGAAGCCTAAAGTTGGGGTGGAACCTCGACCTTAATTGGATCACCTGTTTCCATTAATTCGACTTCCGAAGAAGCCTAAAGTCTGGCATGTGAAAGTACAACCTTTAGATTCAAAAGGTGTTTCCATTAATTCGACTTCCGAAGAAGCCTAAAGCCACAATGCGTCGGGTCACCAGGTCAAAGCGGTACAGGTGTTTCCATTAATTCGACTTCCGAAGAAGCCTAAAGCACGAGAAATATATAGAATCCAAAATACTCTAAAGAGTTTCCATTAATTCGACTTCCGAAGAAGCCTAAAGATTTACTTGTTTACTACTGGGGATTTCATGTAATACCAGGTTTCCATTAATTCGACTTCCGAAGAAGCCTAAAGATTGGGATTTCCGAAAAAATCGAAGAAGCAGAAAGGGTTTCCATTAATTCGACTTCCGAAGAAGCCTAAAGGCGGACGGAGTTGAGGGCTGTCCTCTCGCGGAGTACCCATCGTTTCCATTAATTCGACTTCCGAAGAAGCCTAAAGATGATATCGATCCTGAAGATTCGACAGATTCTTCAAGTTTCCATTAATTCGACTTCCGAAGAAGCCTAAAGATTTGTTTGTTGGTGATGATGAAGATGACTTAGAAGTTTCCATTAATTCGACTTCCGAAGAAGCCTAAAGCTATCACTCCTGCCCAATCTTCTTCAATCCCTGTTTCCATTAATTCGACTTCCGAAGAAGCCTAAAGTTAGAAGCCACCATAGAAGAAGATCCTCTCCCGGAACGTTTCCATTAATTCGACTTCCGAAGAAGCCTAAAGATGAATGTTACTCTGATACCCTACGGCGACCCCGCTGGTTTCCATTAATTCGACTTCCGAAGAAGCCTAAAGTTCACCCTGTACGGACGACTCTACGGCGAGTTGTTGGTTTCCATTAATTCGACTTCCGAAGAAGCCTAAAGCAAATTTTGTAGCTTCATTAAGATCTCCAATTATGGAGTTTCCATTAATTCGACTTCCGAAGAAGCCTAAAGCTCCAACTCCAGCTGCGACTCCAACTCCAGCTGCGAGTTTCCATTAATTCGACTTCCGAAGAAGCCTAAAGCTCCATTCAAATTTCAGCGATTTGGTTTTGGGTAAGTGTTTCCATTAATTCGACTTCCGAAGAAGCCTAAAGCTTGGCAGGTCTAAGTGTCTTTGGGCCAACACAAGCTCAGTTTCCATTAATTCGACTTCCGAAGAAGCCTAAAGTCTTTCTTCGCAAAATTTGGATGGTTTTGGCAGCCAAAGTTTCCATTAATTCGACTTCCGAAGAAGCCTAAAGCCTTATTGCAAATGAGGGCAACATCACTGTTAATGGTTTCCATTAATTCGACTTCCGAAGAAGCCTAAAGGAGTGGTGCGGTTTATGAAAATCTAAGCCAGGCAATGTTTCCATTAATTCGACTTCCGAAGAAGCCTAAAGACCCGCTGAAGACGGTCGCAACCCGCCACCGTGTGTTTCCATTAATTCGACTTCCGAAGAAGCCTAAAGTGGTATAGAAATATACCAAAACACGACCCAGCTCCAACTGTTTCCATTAATTCGACTTCCGAAGAAGCCTAAAGTCGTGTCACACTAGACGACGGGAAAGAGGACTCAGAAGTTTCCATTAATTCGACTTCCGAAGAAGCCTAAAGATTTTCTAAATGGAAATGCCGGGGCTGATTTCCTAGTCATGTTTCCATTAATTCGACTTCCGAAGAAGCCTAAAGTCGTTGTGGATGCCAGCTCGGGTGAGTTGATAGCAACCATTACGTTTCCATTAATTCGACTTCCGAAGAAGCCTAAAGCCAGGCAGAGACGCTCCAGAGGCACCACCGGTGCCACCCGTTTCCATTAATTCGACTTCCGAAGAAGCCTAAAGTAGTAATCCCGGGATGCACCTCGGGGAAAGGAAACTCGTTTCCATTAATTCGACTTCCGAAGAAGCCTAAAGTCCTGCACAGTCTAGTAGCATAGAGCAAATCCTCACAGCGTTTCCATTAATTCGACTTCCGAAGAAGCCTAAAGCTTGCAATTACTGGAGCAAATCGGATTGCCATTTATGTTTCCATTAATTCGACTTCCGAAGAAGCCTAAAGCTGGACCAGGACCAACTACCCACCCCACTAAACATGTTTCCATTAATTCGACTTCCGAAGAAGCCTAAAGCTTTCTTCCCTGTATCCGTAAGGATCTCTCCTTCAGGATTGTTTCCATTAATTCGACTTCCGAAGAAGCCTAAAGCCGTGGAGAACTACAGATTACCGGAAATGAAATCCGGTTTCCATTAATTCGACTTCCGAAGAAGCCTAAAGCTCAGGGAAAGGGGACTGCGTCTCCAATGCATACGGATTGTTTCCATTAATTCGACTTCCGAAGAAGCCTAAAGACTACAGTACGGGAAACTTTCACTATCGCGGAGTTTACAGTTTCCATTAATTCGACTTCCGAAGAAGCCTAAAGCGATACCCTAATTGGAGGGGGAAACAAACCCAATTCGTGTTTCCATTAATTCGACTTCCGAAGAAGCCTAAAGCTCCACTGTCTCTTATATTTTAGGAGATAAAATTGACCCAAAGTTTCCATTAATTCGACTTCCGAAGAAGCCTAAAGCCCTTTTGTGAAAGGGTTGATAAAAGGATTTATGAAAGTTTCCATTAATTCGACTTCCGAAGAAGCCTAAAGTCTTTGCTCATTAACGGAGATTTGAAAGTTTCCGGTTTCCATTAATTCGACTTCCGAAGAAGCCTAAAGCACACGAATTACCGCGTCCATTACGAGAAATGGTAATGTTTCCATTAATTCGACTTCCGAAGAAGCCTAAAGGGTTTCAGGTAACGATAGTGGTAGCTTCACAGTCCAAGTTTCCATTAATTCGACTTCCGAAGAAGCCTAAAGGTGGCAGTGCCTCTGCCTCTGCTCAACAAGCACCAAGTTTCCATTAATTCGACTTCCGAAGAAGCCTAAAGGGAGGCAAAGGCGATGATACCCTAATTGGTGGGAGTTCCAAGTTTCCATTAATTCGACTTCCGAAGAAGCCTAAAGTCAATTTGGAGCAACTCGAGCTACCGTTTTCCAATGTTTCCATTAATTCGACTTCCGAAGAAGCCTAAAGCCACCCCAATGGGTGCGGTGGTTGAAGCATGCTTGACGGTTTCCATTAATTCGACTTCCGAAGAAGCCTAAAGATCCATCTCGGACATCACCTTGATCTAATCTTTTCTTGTTTCCATTAATTCGACTTCCGAAGAAGCCTAAAGGTAACATGACTGCCACCGCCAACTAACTCAACCAACGTTTCCATTAATTCGACTTCCGAAGAAGCCTAAAGTTTTGGAGATTCCCCGCAGACCAACGACATTATCCTGATCTAGTTTCCATTAATTCGACTTCCGAAGAAGCCTAAAGACGAGGATCTGGAAGCCCGTGAAGTGGTGGATCCTGAGTTTCCATTAATTCGACTTCCGAAGAAGCCTAAAGTTTTGGACCCATTTCGGCGTTCTGGCTAATTGTTGTTAGTTTCCATTAATTCGACTTCCGAAGAAGCCTAAAGAAGATCTATTGAACGGATCTTCCCAATTATAGTGTTTTGGTTTCCATTAATTCGACTTCCGAAGAAGCCTAAAGCTGCAGTTGATAGCCATTGCTGGAAAAGAACCCCAGCGGTTTCCATTAATTCGACTTCCGAAGAAGCCTAAAGAAACGAAAATCCTTGGATAGTTTTGATAGTTTTGGAAAGTTTCCATTAATTCGACTTCCGAAGAAGCCTAAAGAGGGGGGACGAAACCCCGCCCCATGCACGGATAAAAAAAGTTTCCATTAATTCGACTTCCGAAGAAGCCTAAAGCTTTTCGCCCTTCAGACTTTAAAAGGCGAGAACGTTTCCATTAATTCGACTTCCGAAGAAGCCTAAAGAGCGGGGAAACCTGTCGCGACCCCGGAGTCGCAGTTCAAGTGTTTCCATTAATTCGACTTCCGAAGAAGCCTAAAGGTGCTCGGTGCAGCGGTTCAGACGATGTATGTGATGTTTCCATTAATTCGACTTCCGAAGAAGCCTAAAGAGGTGGGTACATTACCGTGGATGCGGGTGGAAGTCTTGTTTCCATTAATTCGACTTCCGAAGAAGCCTAAAGAGTGCATCCCCTCCGCGGGACGGCCATGCACACCTCGTTTCCATTAATTCGACTTCCGAAGAAGCCTAAAGCAGGGAATGTGGAGGAGATACCTCCCGTCTAGCAACTGTTTCCATTAATTCGACTTCCGAAGAAGCCTAAAGGCGGCTGTTCTCTTGGGTTTAGTTGGTTTCCTGACTGTTTCCATTAATTCGACTTCCGAAGAAGCCTAAAGATAAAATTGTAGCCAATTTCACCTCCCCGCTGTGGGGTTTCCATTAATTCGACTTCCGAAGAAGCCTAAAGAATCCGGATATCCTACAATAAGAGTATCCGTGGTTGAAGATGGTTTCCATTAATTCGACTTCCGAAGAAGCCTAAAGTTTGCCTCGAAAAGTTTCGGAGCTATCGCCCGAACGTTTCCATTAATTCGACTTCCGAAGAAGCCTAAAGTTTTTTGGTTTTGGAGTGTTTTTTACCTTCGCAGTCGAGTTTCCATTAATTCGACTTCCGAAGAAGCCTAAAGGGATAAAATCGACCCAACACTTGCTTTCCAGTCCATGTTTCCATTAATTCGACTTCCGAAGAAGCCTAAAGCGACAAAAAAAGACGGTGAAGATACCGTAACAGGGTCTAGTTTCCATTAATTCGACTTCCGAAGAAGCCTAAAGGGCAAACGCTAACTCTAGCGGAAATAGCGTAACCGTAGGTTTCCATTAATTCGACTTCCGAAGAAGCCTAAAGCTCTGGATCAAAGTGGGTGTGAAGTACCACTTGACAAGTTTCCATTAATTCGACTTCCGAAGAAGCCTAAAGTGCTCGCCTTCAAGTCCATTGAACAAATGGCAAACGTTTCCATTAATTCGACTTCCGAAGAAGCCTAAAGCGGTGCCACCCCCGCCTCCCCCCCGGGATGAAGACCCGGACGTTTCCATTAATTCGACTTCCGAAGAAGCCTAAAGCCAGCAGCATAATGTTCCTTTCATTATTACAGAAAAGTTTCCATTAATTCGACTTCCGAAGAAGCCTAAAGAACTTGTTCTACAACAAAACGGCAAAATATCTGTGACAATGTTTCCATTAATTCGACTTCCGAAGAAGCCTAAAGTTTAGGTAAAATTGAACCTAATTCCTGCCGAGTTTACGAAGTTTCCATTAATTCGACTTCCGAAGAAGCCTAAAGAACTCTGTGGTGACTCCTGCACAAGCCTCGTCTATTCAAGTTTCCATTAATTCGACTTCCGAAGAAGCCTAAAGATATTTCAGTAGATGTTACTCTTCCGGGAGGAAAAGTTTCCATTAATTCGACTTCCGAAGAAGCCTAAAGTTGAATTCCTTCGGAGACTCCACTTGGTGGTGTGAGTTTCCATTAATTCGACTTCCGAAGAAGCCTAAAGTGCCCTTGCATGTCAACTTGGCCGACCCCGAGCTTCCGGCGTTTCCATTAATTCGACTTCCGAAGAAGCCTAAAGCCGTGGATGTCGTCGGAATAAAAGACGAAGACAAGAAAGTTTCCATTAATTCGACTTCCGAAGAAGCCTAAAGAACTCGTTTTGTCGAAAAAGATACAGTACCAGAAAGGTTTCCATTAATTCGACTTCCGAAGAAGCCTAAAGCAGATGCAGTACCTGCAACGGTACCAGGACCATCATGTTTCCATTAATTCGACTTCCGAAGAAGCCTAAAGAAGTTGCAACCGCAATCACTGCAGTAGCTACTTTAGGGTTTCCATTAATTCGACTTCCGAAGAAGCCTAAAGTAAGAATTGCTGATGTATCAGAGTTGACTTAATCAAAAGTTTCCATTAATTCGACTTCCGAAGAAGCCTAAAGCACTAGAGGACGGAGATTCTCATTCTGGTGATGATACACCGTTTCCATTAATTCGACTTCCGAAGAAGCCTAAAGGTGGTGGCAAAAGAAGGGGAAACAGCCCAAGAAGGTTTCCATTAATTCGACTTCCGAAGAAGCCTAAAGTTGTTCGTGAAGGTGCTACCCCTGTCTTGGTAACTGTTTCCATTAATTCGACTTCCGAAGAAGCCTAAAGCAGTTAAAAGATAAACCAACAACGCCTGGCAAAAAAGTTTCCATTAATTCGACTTCCGAAGAAGCCTAAAGACCTCATCCAACCCTGATGGCACTTTCATTTCCACGTTTCCATTAATTCGACTTCCGAAGAAGCCTAAAGCGCTTGGCGACAGTTGACGGGAGGGTCTACAGCTCGTTTCCATTAATTCGACTTCCGAAGAAGCCTAAAGTGGGAACCCCCGGTTCCAGGCAGAGACGCTCCAGAGGCGTTTCCATTAATTCGACTTCCGAAGAAGCCTAAAGGGTTGAAAGAGGCGGTAACCTACAGGTCTCTGCATGTTTCCATTAATTCGACTTCCGAAGAAGCCTAAAGCAGCGTCCGCCGCTGGACAAAGGCCCCGCCGAGGGATGTTTCCATTAATTCGACTTCCGAAGAAGCCTAAAGGCTAGCCCCTAAAAGCCTTGCCCTGAGCTAAGCCTACAGCACTTTTTCGTGGGATGCAAGTTAAACCCTCTATCCAAGCCGACATCTTGCCAAAAAGCGCCACAATCAGAGACTTCAAAGCCATACCAGGAGAGCAATTCGTGGGATAGAACCACAGAATGCGGGTTTCAGCGTTTTGCCTATCCCACGAAAATCTCTCATGGTTGTGAGTCAACCCTATTCTATTTATCCCAGAGCATCGGGCGATACACCTCCACTTCCCCCATCAAAGCCGAAACATACTCCCGCACCTGCAACTCCAAGCATCGGCGGTACGCCACCTTATAACCTGTATGCGGATGAGTCGTCTCCGACAATAACTTTTCATCCCAATGTTTGAGAAACTTCTTCAAAGCATGAGGCTGAAGAAACACCCCGCCCCCTTCGTCGGGTGGCGTAAAATCCTCAAAAACAAAAATTTTCTTATTCACCAAATAAGTTACCAAAGAATCCACAACCTGAGCCCGAAACTCCTCCATCAAATCCGAAACCAAAGCCGGGTGATTGTCCCGGGGAACGTGAAGATTGCCAAAATGCGAGTGCAACCCCACAGCCTCCACAAACGAACTCACATTCTGACTCAACAAAGTGTAACCCAAACTCATCAAACTATTAATCGGATCCGTAGGAGGGCGCTTCGTGCGAACTTCAAACACAAAGGGGCCCGAAAACAAAGAACCCAAAGCTTGAAAATAAACAGTAGCCGCCTTCCCCTCATAACCCCGCAGCGCATCCATCGACTCAGCCAAAGGCAAACTATCCATCAACATTTCCAGCATTTCCACCGCCTGCAAAACCGACTTTTCCCCCGCATCCTTCGACTTGCGATAGCGGTTCAACCGCATCAGCAGAATCCGCGAATTGTGCAACTTTGCCCGCACAATAGCCTCCGCTTGCAGCCGCACAAACTCAGGATTCATCGAACAAATCACCTGCTTTGTCAAATATTCCACCTTGGCCCGCCCGTCATATTGCAACCGCCCAAAATATCGCCCCCGCTGCGACAAATAGAAAATCGGAATCCGCCGGTGCAGCGCGCAAGCCACCGCCCCGTGAGACACATTGCAGCAACCAAACAAAATAATGTGACTCACCCGACTCACAGGAACTTTGATCCGCAGTTCCTGCTGAGAATACACCTGAAACTGCTGGTTGCGAACGCTGAGATAAGCCCCCTGATCCGTAACATACAACGTACTCATAGGTTCCCTCCAAAAATGTTCCGAATTAGCGCGCGGCAAAATAATCCGCTTCACAGAAATACTGCAAGCCAAAGGCTTCCCAGAAAACACGGGTACTTTGCGAGTTGTCGGGCGAGAAACTGCTGTTCCCGAAGGCCGCAGAACCCGCCGTTTATCCAAAGGAATTTCTGGAGGTTCCGGTGCAAAAACCTCTCCATCGCGAAACAGGTAGCCGAGAAAAATAAACTCCTCATCCGGCGCAAAAATCCGCGTCTTTTCCGGCTGAAGCTTCAAATACAAACTCCCCAGCCAAACACTAATCTGTTCCAAACAGCGATTTGCTTGAATAGAATCCGCACAAGCAATAGCAAAATCATCGCCAAACCGCACCAAATTAAAACCGCGACTCAAACAAAGTCGGTCAAACTCATTCAAGTACAAATTAGCCAAGGCACCGGAAAGAATCGCCCCTTGCAAAACTCCCTGTTGCGGATAAAAAGACTGACCTTTAACAACAATTCCCGATGCAAGCTGCTGTTCGATTAACTGCCGCAAAATCGGTTCCAATTGCAACTTTTCCAAATCAGCCAATAGCAGCGGCCAACAAAGATTGTCAAAAAACTTCTCAATATCGGCCTTGACAACCCAAGCATTCCCGAATCGATAATAGGAATAGAGGTGTTTGACAGCCACCTGAATTCCCCTACCGGGACGGTAAGCGTAGCTGCAATCGAGAAAAACATCCTCCAGCGGCCAATACAGTTCGCCCAGCAAAAAGCGCTGCACAACTCTGTCCCGAACAGTCGGAATGCCAATCAAACGCTTGCCGCCGCTGGCCTTGGGCAGGTAAAAGCCTTTGGCGGGGCGGGGAAAATACGATTCTTGCTGCAACTGTCGCAGCAAGATTTCTAGTTGGTGTTGGGCTACACCTGCGAACAAATCAAGGGTGATGCCGTCAATTCCGGGGCTGCGACTGCCTTTGCGGACTTGGTGCCATGCGCTGTGCAGGGGTTCTGGTGTAAATTCCATGTCCCTCCAGATTGGGTTTTTAACCTTACAACTTCGATTCTGGCAGTGGAGTATTTGAGTTCGGATTCGAGTAATGGGGAAACTTGTATGAGTTCGTGTATGAGTTGGTATTTGACTCATTAAAATTATTTGATTGTCCCACCGTCCGATTGTCGATTGTTCCACAGTCCGACAGGGGTTTAAACCCCTGTCTCAAAGCGAAAGTCCTCTAAAAGAGGACTGAAGAAGTGAAGCAAGATTAATTTTTTGAAATATTGATATTTTGAAACATTGATATTTTAAAATATTAATCTTATCGAGATTTTTCATTACCAACAACCTGTAGGGGCGGGTTCGCCAAGGACTTTTCAGGTAACAAACAAGTTAAATAAACCCGCCCGACCCCACGAATTAACCCCGTATCGGAAAAAAAAATACAATACCTGACATTATGTAACAGAATTTAAGGGCGATCGCAATTTTTTCTTATTTGGCATAATCCAATAAATACAGGGGCAATCGAGATGTTTCTTTATCGTGAATTCTCTAACAAAATCTAGGGTAGATTGGGATTTTTCGTTGGGTGGGGGCGGGTTTATGAGATTGTGGGTTTGAGACAAATATTGTTGGCGAACCCGCCCCTACAATACCTGGAATTCTCTAACAAAATCTAGGGTAGATTGGGATTTTTCGTTGGGTGGGGGCGGGTTTATGAGATTGTGGGTTTGAGCCAAATATTGTTGGCGAACCCGCCCCTACAATACCTGGAATGATGTAATAGGATGCAGGGGCGATCGCAATTTTTCGTTAAAGGGGCAGATTTATTGTATAATCGATCGCAGGCACAGATTGTTGGTGAACCCACCCCCACAAAACTTCACACCTCCTATGTCAAACCGCACTCTCCAAGCCACACCCAAAGGAATCGAACTCGCCAAAAGAGCTTTGGAACGCAAACATTTGACCCAGAAGGCACTTGCCGTTGAACTGCTAATTGCAGCTTGGTCAACCATCAACGGATTTTTTACCGGCAAGGCGATTTCTCGATCGATTTTCATGGATATTTGCGATACCCTAGAACTAGACTGGCAAGAGATAGTTGGTCTAAAAACAGAATCCGATACAATAACTTCCGCTGTATCCGATGAAAGTATCGCCAATTTAATATCAGAAACAATATCAACAACCAGCTACAACCTCCCACCCAGCGACGAACTATTTGCAGCAACAGAACGCAGCGCCGCCCGCGCCAGGGCAGCCCTCAATCCCTACATTCTCCCCCCCATTCCCCGCGAAACCCTGCTGTCCAAATGCTTGAAAGAAATTCGCGCCGGAACCCTTGAAAACAAACGCCGCATCGTCCCAATTTTAGGCGCCGCCGGATACGGCAAAAGCACCATTCTCGGCAGCATTTACGATAAACTGCACGCCGAACAAACCCAATCGGACAGTGGCTGGTTAGCCTTAGCCCGGTGCGACGATTTAATCGAATCCGCTGAAACATTTGCCCTAGAACTCGGTGAAAAAATCAGTGGCAAGCGACAATCAATTGTGGAAGTTGCCCGACAATTAACAACCCAACAAAATCGCGGCATTCTGCTGATTGACACTCTAGACATCGTACTGACAAAACCTTTAGTTACGGTGTTGCGGGGCATTTTGTCCCAACTCTTAGAAATCGGCACAACAGTCGCCTTCACCTGCCGCGATACCGACTACAGCAACTTTTTTGAACCCTACCACGAAAGCTTTGCCGGATTCCGAGAAAGCGTCAGCGATAACTGTAAAATAACCCCCTTCACCACCGAAGAAGTCAGAACCGCAGCCCAAGAATTCATTAAAACCCAACCCGGTTTCAACACCTTAGCCAGCCAGCAATCTTTTGCCAACCAAATTATTGCCCTTTCCGCCGACAGCGTATCCCTGCAAGAAATTGTCTGCCATCCCTTGCTGCTAGCTTTACTTTGCGACTTGTTTGCTGCTGAAGAAACAGTCCCCGAAGATTTAACAGTCAGCCAGTTATACGAAAAATATTGGGATTGGAAAATTGCCAAAGTCCGCCATAACTGGCAGTCCGAACACCTCAGCCTCGCCAAACAAAAACTGTGCCTGAAATTAGCACGACTAATGTATGAAAACTCTGGGGATAGATTGCGTGACTTTGTTTACGAGGGCGATTTAGAACTTAGCGAAACAGAATTTTCTGCTTACAATTCACTCAAAAGCGACGGAATTTTTAAAGATTTAGGAGGAAAGCGCGCGGGATTTTTCCACCAGACATTTTTAGAATATACAGTTGCCCGCTGGATGAATACTAGCGAAACAGGCGAAGGAGCTAAAAACCAACTAAAATATGATTTAATTGCTGCTAAAATAGCTGATTCCAGATATTATATTTGGTCGATATTTCGCCAACTTTTAACCCTCTTAAGTCTACCAGAATTCAACCAAATTTCTGATGAATTAGATACAACCAAAATTTTACCTTTTCGCGCTGTCACCTTTGCCAGTGTTTCCCGCACCGAACCCGAATCCTCAGCCGTGTTGCTGTCCCTGCTGGCGATCGCCCTTATCAGAGACTACAGCTTCCAAGAAACCCTGCTAGCAGCCGCTAGAGGAGCACCACAGCGCCACAGAGACACTGTTTTAGAACTCGCAGTGCAACTGCTGGGAAGAGTCGGCCCGGAACTAATTAATAAAGCAGCCGAAACAGCGGCCGAATTGCTAGCGCGAGTCCCCGCAGCCGGGCCGGCAAATCTCGAATTACCCGGTGAAATTTCTCAGTTCGATCGAGCCCTAGCAGCCATCGCCAACCGACAGTCTCAAATAACCGAAAATAACCAACAGTCTCAAATAACCGAAAATAAACGACAGTCTCAAACAACTGAAAATAACCAACAGTCTCAAATAACCGAAAATAAACGACAGTCTCAAACAACTGAAAATAACCAACAGTCTCAAATAACCGAAAATAACCGACAGCCGCAAATAACCGAAAATAAACGACAGTCTCAAACAACTGAAAATAACCAACAGCCGCAAATAACCGAAAATAAACGACAGCCGCAAATAACCGAAAATAAACGACAGTCTCAAACAACCGAAAATAAACGACAGTCTCAAACAACTGAAAATAACCAACAGTCTCAAATAACCGAAAATAAACTACGACAAGAACGCTATCAGATTTGGGGTAAATTTATCGGTGTTTTTTGTGAGAATTATGCAAACAAACGGACAGATAAGATTGACTTAAAAATTTTAGAAAGCCTAAAAAAATATTACTTTTACTTTGGCGGCAACGTTCGTTCTACTGTCATTGAACTTTACCTAACTCCGGGCATTCCGGCAACAGTACAGCGAGAATTTCTGCTAACAATTATCTCTCAACCAATTTCCGAACAATTCAAAGAACAAGAAAACACCACAAAACTTCTCAGCAGCCTACTACCAAACTTTTTGGCTGCGGGCGACACCCTCTTCGGAACCACTTGGCAAGATGCACTCCGCGCCCCACTAGGCAAATACTGGACTGCGGTTTCCGCCGCTGCTGTCGGTCGCGCTGCCGCATCAGATACACCCTTGCTAGAAGCAATTTTAAAGAGTACATTCAGCGATAGTTTGCCAAGCGATATGGGGGATTTGACAGGGCGCAATCTCGCTGCTATTACATCAGCGATTCACAGTGGTGCGACTGATTTAGTTGCTGCTAGTTTACTAAAAATTTCCATAGAAACTATCCCAGCGAATCGAGCATCAACTATTACTTTAGTATTCAGAGAACTAGCAATTTATGGTAATGGTTTGCATCCCCTCAGCACCGAACTGCAATTAGCTTTGGTTCAGTGGATTGTCCCGGCGATAGAGCGAGCTCCTGTAGAATTCATTCGTGCGATAGATGCCCTTGCTAATAACCTATCGATACAGCAGCTTTTGGCAGAAATCCTAGAACAATTACTTCCCACGCTGCCAGCCTCACAAACAACTCAAATCCTCAAAAAACTCAATAATGTTCCTCCTCGACTCGAACCTTACTTACAAAAAAATGCTGATTCAAAAGAAGTGCGAGCGGCCCTAGTCAAATTGTACCGCCAACAAGCAGAAAATACAGCGGATTCCAGCAATGACAAGACATTAACGTCAGCGGATTCCAGCAATGACAAGACATTAACGTCAGCGGATTCCAGCAATGACAAGACATTAACGTNNNNACATTAACGTCAGCGGATTCCAGCAATGACAAGACATTAACGTCAGCGGATTCCAGCAATGACAAGACATTAACGTCAGCGGATTCCAGCAATGACAAGGCAATACCGTCTCCCTACTCGTTATCTATTTCTGAACTCGCAAAACTATGTTTAGATTCCTCGCGAGATGTAGCCCTCAATGCCTCCACAGCCATACTCGCCCTCGCCGAACAAAAAAAACCGATACAGTTACAGCAATTGCTGCTAATTTTAGCAAAGTCTCCCCTCGTTGGGGTGCGCCAAAACTGTTTAAAATCTTTCATTGAAAAAGTCAACTCGCAAGTAGTTGCAACCTCAGAAATTATCGCTGTTTTTGAAACTTTAGAAAACGATTCGGCTGCCGAAATAGTGCAATTTTTGTACAAATTAATAGACACTGCCCTTTGGAATCATCCTTCAGGCATAAAAACAATTGACCCCGATTTAGCAGAAGCCACCTTTGAGCTAACTCGCAGAATTGTTAAAAGTTCAGATCGAGATGTTATCAGTATGGGAGCAGCTTCAGCGCTGATTGCTTTCAATCAAATAGCTCTTTTAGAACAGAAAGAATTGATGCCCCAGATTGGTACTTGCACTCGCACCTTACTGCGAATTGTAGACATCAGCCGCAAAGTAGATAAATTAGTTGTCACAGGATTGCTGACTAAAATTGCTAAATTTGACTCCGAGTTTTTAGCTGCTATTGTCAGGGAAGATTTGATTGTTGGCGATTCCCTGATGCCAGTACCGAATCAGTGCGCTGTGGCTGTGGCTGTTGCGAACGACTGCGGCAAGAATTCACCGCTGCTAGATGAGATTTTAAACGATGGTAGAATTCCCAATGAGGTCAAAAGTCGCATTATTCGCGATCGGGAAGCTTGAGAATACAAGTTGTTTCATCATTTAATAAAAAGATACCATGCTTAAATTAAATAGAATCCAATCGTTCGGACAAGTTGACTAAACTTTCTTTGAAAGCGATCGCCAATCGAGTTTTCCTTCTGGATTAATCGTGCGATTCTTCATGTTTCCCTTCTGGATTAATCGTGCGATTCTTCATGTTTCCCTTCTGGATTAATCGTGCGATTCTTCATGTTTCCCTTCTGGATTAATCGTGCGATCGCTACTTTGTGGGTGTTCAGTCTGGTACGACGAAGCCGCCTTGGTCAATAAATAAGCCACCAGAGAACTCAGGGAACGCTGCTCGCTCTGGGCCCATACTTCCAACACTTGCTTGACTTCCTTATCCAGGTAGGCAGTAATTACGTCTGCCTTTCTTCGGCTTGGCACTTTTATATCAATCTATACAACTCCTGTCATCTTACCGCTTGCAAAGCGAAAAACAGTTTGTTACACTATATAGCAGTAAGTTACTGTAACAAACCGCTCGAAATCAAAGCCAACAGTACAAGCTCGAAATCAAAGCCAACAGTACAAGCTCGAAATCAAAGCCAGCAGTACAGGCTCACAATCAAAGCCAGCAGTACAGGCTCACAATCAAAGCCAGCAGTACAGGCTCACAATCAAAGCCAGCAGTACAGGCCAGCAGTACAGGCTCACAATCAAAGCCAGCAGTACAAGCTCACAATCAGCTCCACTGGCTCCCAAAACAAAAAAGCTGGCCCGCTAAGACCAGCTCACATTAAATAAGTTAAGGACAATCTATCATGTTTCACTCATCCCCGGACACCAGCGTCGATGTGGAAACCGTCCCAACTCTTGACAGAGGTGCGTTCTCTTCCACGGACATCCCCAAAAGCCTCAAAAAATACCCCTACTCCAGTTCCACCAGTCCCGAAACCATAGTTCAACTAGAAAAGCAAACCTCCGAAATCCGCACTAGCTACCGCACCGTCAGCGTTGCCCTGTTCGAGTTTGGGGACAAACTGCTTGTACTCAAAGAAAAAGTCAAAAAAGCTCGATTGAAGTGGTCAGACTGGCTCCAGTACCATTTTCCCGATACAAACAAACAAACTAAAGACGCAATGGCGATCGCCCGTATTTGGCGGCAGTTGAGGGATACAGAATGCCACCTCGTCGAAAAAATGAGCGGTTGGGGAACCCCCGTCATCGCCGTTTTTTGTAGAGGTGGGATCGAACTCGTCAAAAAGTTTCTGTCTGAAAACGACAACCGCTCGTAAGAACCTTGACAAAGCTACCCAAAAATAGTCAATGTTAGATATCTACGTTGGTAATTTTAGTCCACAGTCCTAAAACTACAGGAATAAACGGCAATCCCTCTATTCCCTTTATGAAGTCGGGAATTACTTTTCTCGCTATATTTATGCTGCCATTAGTATCAGCATTGATTGTTTTGCCAGTTGAGGCTCTATATAAACCACGCTGAACGCGTTTACCGCTAAAAACAGGCTTGACCTCTGTCTTTTTGTTATACCTCGGCAAATTATCACCATCTAAAGCACTCGCTTTCGATGTGTAACTTTCCTCAGTTAATGTAACAACAATCCCTACCAATTGTGCTTTATAGGTCAACAAACTAATCAGCTTGGCATGGGGAATATTGGTAAATGCTTGATTGTTTTTTTTACCAATATTGATTGACTGTTTCCATCCGGGGTTTTTGCCGATAATTAACTGACCAATATCGTTCAACTGACACCAATCAATTACACGACGACTTGCCGTGTGAAGATAGTTGTCAATTCTTCTGTTGCGCTTACTATTTAGTGATTTAATCTGTCTGCTAGCTTCGATTGATTGTGATGCTGCTACCCGTTTATTGAAGAATTGATTAATACTTTTCAATGGTTTACCATTAATCAACAGCGGCTTGATGCCGGGATGATTGGATGTTATAGCCATCAAATTATTTAAACCAAGGTCTACACCAGCCACATATTTCCCGTGGGATAAGGGTATGTCATTAACTGTGTAAACAACTTCAATAACATAATGGTCAAGCTTTGGCACAATCCTTACTTGGTCTACATTTTTAGCTTGAGTAGCCAACTCTATATTAGTCTGAGACAGTTTAACATTCCCGATCGTCAAAGCAGGTTTTGATATTGCATCTATCGGATAAATGACAACATTCCTACCATACTCTTTATGCTTGTATCCTGGTATTTTCGGTTTGCCCTGATATTTTTCAGGGTGTTTTGACCAATCTTTGAGTGCGGTCAACCATCCCTTCCAAGCCTCAGCAACTCTCCGAACAATCTGTTTGCTAACTTTTGTTGGTAGATACCTATAAGCTTCTAAGTTCTTAGTCTGGTGATAAATATTGATGGAGTTGTAATACTTATTGGTTTCAAAAAAGTATTGGCGCTGAACGTAGTTAGCAGAGTTGTATAGATGTTTAGATTGTAATGCCAAATAATCGCATTCCTTCCAAAATCTATGTTGTTTGTTAATTACGTGTTTTTCTACGAGCTGCATTTGACTCGACATGAGTAAATGTATTGTGCTTTGTATTATATACGACTTCCTGCGAGCGTCAACATGGCAGGTCAAAAAATTATAATGATTCCAAAGGCATATTCCTCTGACGCAAGACGCCCGCATCTGTAATCGAATGGCACGGGGGCAAAAACAAATTGAACCAGGGGCAAATAGTCTCGTGCGATCGCCAGAGTTGCGGACAAAGCTACCCAAATAGTCAAGTATGGGTAGCTTTGTTAATAAATTAAGTTACAGTTTCAAACCCCGCAGGATGGACTGTGAAAGCCGTCAAAACTTTCGTACAGCAGTGGAAACAGCCCAACGGCTGCAACAGCAAGCGCAAGCACTCAACAAGAAGTGCCGCCCCCAAAAGTGCAAAACCAAATTTTGAACCCACCCCCGACTCCACCACCAACCGCCGGCTGATTCTTGAACTAGCCCATTTGCGGAACCTGAAAGCCACGCTGAACGAAGAATTGGACGTTTCAGTCACACAAGAAGTCAGGGAGAAGCTCAGACAGGACATTTTGCACGCTGACATCAAGATTGAGAGGGCGATCGCGCAGCTAATCGAATCATCAACACCTGCTGCCGCCTCAAACCAGCAAACTGAAACGGATACAGCCGAAATCCAGACTGAAACGGATACAGCCGAAATCCAGTTAGAATCCAGCTTGCAAATTGAAGAACAACTGCGACAAGAAAACAGATTTCTCAAAGCCAAACTAGAGCAACTGGAAACGCAACAGCAGTTCAATTCAAACCCGCACTCTCCTAAAGTCACTGCCGCGATCGAACAAAATCAACTGCAACAAAACCAACTGCAACAAAACCAACTGCAACAAAACCAACTGCAACAAAACCAACTGCAAATGAGCGCTCTCAAAGTTCAGCTAGAACAACAGCAGCAAGAAAACGCCAGACTGCAACAGCTATTCCAAGAAAAAGAAGCCTTCTGGGTACAGAGTGCAAGCAAAAACTGGCGAACCGAAAAACAAGCACTCGAACATAAAATTGCCGAATTGGAAAAAGCCCTAGAGCAGACAAAAAGCACCGCAGTTAACCCGTCAAATGATGTGACTGCCAACAAGGAGCCAACGCCGACAAACCCGATGACATAGTAAAAATTACCCAACACAGCGCCGAAGCTAACGCTGGCAAAATCGGTAGATTTGCAGGTACGAAAATAGCAGACAGCGGACTGTTTGAAGTTGAGTACGCGATAGTCATGCCTGATGAAGGAGCACCTTTTCAATATCTGTAGTGGTAGGGTGGCCACTAGCCCGCGTCTTGGTGAGTGCCGAGCAAGGGCGAAGCCTTGCTGTAGAAAGATGACGGTGACGTGAGCAAGCCCGCGTCTTGGTGCGCGATCGACCTTACGTCATCCTACCAGTTGGCGATCGGCAATAAATCTAGTTTATTGGTAATTACCTGTTAAAAGAAGAAATTTTAGCGATCGCCCGCAACCAATTTTTAAGGATTTGAGAGCCTTGTTTACCACCTTTTGATTGATTTTGATTTAAGCAGATATCGCGCTGCGATTTTTGAGTGAGAAATTGACCTTAAAACTTATCAAAACAAATCAAGTGCATTGACTGCACAGTTAAAAACTCATGTCAATCTTAAAAACAAAGCGAGATTTGATTTCTGCCCTGCCACTCAAACATTTGAAGGATATACCACCTTCAACTGAGTTGCCGGTCAATTTTGCCAAAATTCATCCTCCGCGCTTTGAGTGCGGCTTTAGGGTGCGCTGGGTCGATGTTGGCGAAGAAGCTGACTGGGGAATAGTTATCGGCAAATTTTACAACTACGAACCGCGCCTGCGCTGTTGGATATGGTGCTACATAATTTGCCTTAATCCTGATTCCAAGAGTGCAGCTTGGTGTCAATTTGATACGGCGTGGGAGGAAGATTTAGAGAGGTATCAGGATGAAAAAGCCATATACTTTGACAGATAGAGAACGCAATTTAATTGCAATTTACAGCCAATGCCAATTGGGCATGACACCGAGACAGTTTTATGTCAAATGGGGGGTAAGTTACGAGCAAATTGCCGAAATTTGTTCCCGCTCTAATTCGACGGTGCGGGGTTGGTTTAAACGCGGAAAAAATCGAAGATTTCCTACTGCTGTCGATTTGCGTCATTTGGCTCTAATGGATTTTCTGCTCGAACACTTTGAGGAAATTCCAGAGATACTGGCGAGCTTGCTGTGTCCGCCTTCTGAATAATAGGGTGCATTCAAAGAGAACGCGGTGAACTACCAGGCGCTGACCGTTTAGGCGGTACAGCGCTGGCTTCCTGATTCATTGGGCATAGCGTCCAACAAAACCGAAGTTTTGCCTCTTCGACTTACATCCCCTCCACAGGCATTAGCGCTAGTTCCTAACGCCAGAATCCGCAAGGCTTCATTTCTAATATTGATCGCTGCATTTACATCGCGGTCATGGTGAGTACCGCAATGCTTGCAAGTCCATGCTCTTACATCAGTCGTTAAGATTGTCAACTCGATTCAGGCAAACATGGCAAGTCTTTGAACTAGGAAAGAATCGATCTCGATCTAAGTTTTTCCGTCGCTTTCAGTCTTGTACTTGAGCATTGTGCAGAACATACCCCAGCCAACATCGCTAATCGCTTTGGCGAGATTATGGTTTTTGACCATGCCCTTGATATTGAGATTTTCTACTGCAATAACTTGGTTTTCGTTTACTATCTTGCGGGATAGCTTGTGTAAAAAATCTTCACGACATCTAGCAGTTTTGGAGTGGACTTTTGCCACTGCCAATCTTGCCTTTTTACGATTTTGACTACCTTTTTGTTTGCGAGATAGCTTTTGCTGTTTACGCTTTAAGTTGCGCTGACGCTTGACAAAGTATTTGGGATTATAAAACTTCGAGCCATCGCTCGTGATAGCAAAGTGAGTTAATCCCACATCAACCCCGATAGCTTTGTCCACCGACAATAATTCGGGATTGGCTTTGCCATCGTCAACTAGGACGGAGACCAAGTATTTACCGTCAGGATTACGAGACACAGTGACAGTTTTGATATTACCTTCAAAGCCACGATGAAGCCGACAATGTACTAATCCAATCTTAGGTAAATTGATATAGTCGCCATTAAATTTGACGTTTTGAGGATAACCAATTGATTGCCTACCATGCTTTGACTTGAATCGTGGCAGGATCGCCCTTTTGCCAAAGAAGTTCTTATAGGCAGTGAATAAATTTAGAGCTACTACTTGCAAACATTGAGAATACGGGTCTTTTAACCATTCATACTCTTTCTTGAGTGCAGGAAGCAAACCTTGTATATATCCTCTCGATAATCCCTTGCCAGTATTCTTATAGGTTTCTTGACATAGGTTTAAGGCGTAGTTCCAAAACCATCTCGCACAGCCAAACGACTTGGTAAGCAAGGTTTCCTGCTCACTTGTGGGATAGATTCTGTATTTGTATGCCTTATACATTTATCAATACTATTGAATACTGATAAGATTATAGCATACAGGAATACCATATTTATTCGCTATCGCTCAATTTGTTTCGGGCTGCGCTTTCATCCCGTCGCTCATCCTTGTAAACGAATAGAGCGCGGGACTTGCCGTTGGCATTAGTTAAAACAATAGTTCGGACACTTTCGGGGAAAATGGCTGCAATGTTTGATTTTTCGTGAGTCCTTACTTACCTCCAACCCTGATTCTGTCTTTGACAATCAAAAACTGTCCGAAGTATTGTTAAAAGAGAATTTGAGCTGTTTGATGCACAAACCTAATTAATTGTCAACATCAACGTGACCTTTCTTGAAGAATATTGTCTCAATTAACGTAATGACAAGCAATCAACAACGACGCAATCTGTTACTGTCACTGCTGAGGTGAAAATGACCTATTCTGATAGATTACATCCGTGGTGCATCGTTAAGTTACTGCCTAATAGTCAGCGTATTATTGTAGCGCGATTTCGCAGGAGGAACGATGCAGACGATCATTTTCGGGTTTTGCAACGGTTAGTCAAAGAATTCACATTTGTGATTGTTTTTGACATCCCACCCAAGCCTATTTTACCTAAAGGATAACGGCGAAGGCAGTTCTGTTTCAAGTCGAATTAATCGACGAGATACCTGGATTAGCTGAATCAGCATTCTAATATCAACTCCCTCCAGGTAGGTGAGAGTTGATATTAGAATGCGACGCTATACACATACCTCTTTGGGAAAACGCTGTGGCACAAGTTTATATTGTTTTTCTAGCCATAACTTCGCCTCTTCATAAGTGAAACTTAAAAATATTAGTTGATAATTTTGAGATGGATCGTAAACACAGCTAATTCCCTGCTTATCTCTAACCAATAGCATAACTTTTAGAGGAAAATTAGTTGTATCTATCCACAGTTCTGTAAATTCCCAGTCATCTGCTGGATGTTCCATGAGATAAAATGATGTACTTTCAATTTCCCAATCAACCCATTCTAACGGATCTTCAAACGCACCTTCTAGCCCAAACAAACTTACTGTTTGACCAACATCGGGAAAATCATCATCTATGAGTGTTCTAGAGTTTTCTTCTAGAGGTTTGAAATGATGAGTTCCAGAAGGTTCTTCTATATATCCGGTTAACTGACGTACCGATGATTTCACTCCCTCGAAAATCAGGTAAGATTTTGACAGGAAAATTATTTCATTTTGGTGATTAAGTGGATGACTTGGTAGTAAGCCTAGTTGACGGGTGGGAATGATGATTTTTGAATCGCGAATTAAAGGTGGATCGAAGTTACAATTGGTAAAATAGAGTAGGTCAAAATGATTGCTAATTATAGTCATTTGATTTTCTCCAAAATAGTAGTTTTTAAGCTAGATAACGGAATTTCTAAAGTGCCATCATTTCTGGGAGTTTCCCTGGAAAATTTTTGGTTGGTAAATCTGGTGTCTAGTGGCGCGTTTTCTTGCACAACTATTAATCCCAGTTGCTCTAGGGTTTCGGCATTTGGGAGTTTGCTGAAAGGATTTCTTTTCGTGGCATTGATATAAATACGACCTCCTAGTTTTAGTACGGGTGCTGCATATTCAAGGAAATATGCCTGGGGGTTACTGGCGATAATTTGGTCTATACTCTGTCTAGGTAGTTTTGGTAACAGTTCAGCAATTGATGTTTTAATTCCTGACTCAGCTATCTTGTCAACGTTAATAGCTTCGGGAATCAGAGATGTTTTACCGCCAAATAAATCGAGGGTTATATTTTGTCCTAAGATAAGTCGATTGGTAATGAACTCGACTCGTTCTGTTATATTTAACCTTAACTCAGAAGAGAAAGCCAACGGATCGCTATTTTGAGCGGGTTCTGTGGGTTCATTAGGCGATGTTGACCGCTCGTCTTCAGTTGGCATTGTGCATATTTTTTGGGGATACTTAAGTTTGGAAAGGGTAAATAATCAAAGCGCGAACTCTTTTATATTTACTCTAGAACATAACATAGATTGCATGGAAAGGCGATCGCACTTTTTTATGCAATGGCGATCGCTCTTTGATCTGGGCGATTGTAATTGGCAAATAAATGATCTGGTTATACCTCTTTTAGGAGCGATAAGTTGAAGGGATTAGGTGCGATCGCAATAATCATATAAAGTCCAGCCCCATATATTGTCTAATTTGTGCAAGTAATCTTGACGCAAGTCTGTTAACCAATACTCCGGACAGTTTTTGGAACGATACTACAAGCTTTACAGGCTAAGGATCGCGAAAAAGTCGAATTAAATGCCGCGTCTGGGGTGGACATGACTTTGATTTAATTATCCACAGTGGCTCAAAGTCAAGCGAGGATAAGTCATTCAGTCATAGAAAAACTGTCCGAAGTATTGTTAACGAAAAACGAGCTTGCATCCCCCGTGCCCCGGCCGTGGGGATGTAAGCGATTCGCGGATGGGGCCGCCAATCTAGACTTCGATCCTTTAGCCTTCCTTACTCCTTGCCGTGGCCACAAGAAAAAACACACGAGTTCGCTCGCCGTCCGGCGAGGATTCACGGAATAAGAGCCAAATCGATCGAAATTTTGCGCCGAAGGCGGCGTAAAATTTAGTATTTATAATATCAGTTTGAAAGAGTAAATGCTCGACTTACTTGGAGAGCAACAGCCAGAAACCTTGAATCTGCCCTGTCCGGTGCCCCTGACTCAGCATCCAGCAGCAGTGTACCTCGACAGTTTGGGGAGCGAACGGTCAAAGGCAACCATGAGAGAAGGACTCAATATCATGGCCCGAATGCTGACTTGTGGGGAGTGTGACGCAATGACTTTGAATTGGGCTGCATTGCGCTACAAACATACGGCGGCTCTGCGCTCGGCCCTGGAGAAAAAGTACGCCCCGGCGACGGTGAACCAAATGCTGTGCGCCCTGCGACGGGTGTTAAAGGAAGCTCTGCGGTTGGATTTAATCGACCCAATAGATTACAGTAAGGCGGTGGATGTCAGGAGTATCAAGCAATCGGGAAAAGTTAGGGGGCGGGCGCTAACGCTCTCTGAGATTGCTGCATTGATGCAAAGCTGCTCTGGTAAGACTCCTATTGATGTTAGGGATAAGGCGCTGATTGCTATCTTGCGTGGGGGTGGCATCCGTCGCGGTGAGGCGGTTAATCTGTTGAGGCGAGATTTTAACTTATCCACGGGAGCGCTGTTCGTCCGAGAGGGCAAGGGTAAGAAAGACAGGACGGTTTATCTCCCGGAGTCTGCTTGCGTTTTGGTGTCCGAGTGGCTGGGGTTGAGGGGAGAGGCTCCGGGCCCTCTGTTGTACCCGATTCGGAAGGGGGGAGAAATTCAGCACCGACGCATGACGGAGGATGGTGTGTTGAAGATTGTGCAGCGGCGGGCTAAACTCGCTGGGGTGGAGTCTTTTAGTCCCCACGACTTCCGGCGCACGTTTTGCTCGGACCTCCTCGATGCTGGGGTGGATATTGTTACGGTGCAAAAGTTGGCGGGTCATGCTTCTCCGGTAACTACGGCAAAGTATGACAGGCGTGGGGAGGAAACTAAGCGGCGGGCCGTGCAGCATTTGGAATTTTAGCGCTCGCTTTGTGACGTTCTCTCCCGTTAAGTGCTGACGCACTTTGACACTCCCCGACCTTAAGGTACGGGGATTCTTAAGACATTTCGATCTTAATATCCCGCGCAAGTGTGCGGGTTCTTGGGCGCAATCCTTTTGCCTAAAAAGGTGGGCTGCTATCCTTGTCTTGCAACAAGCTCCTCAAGCGTTTGGGGATTAAAAAAAATCCCTGGTTTCGCGGAGTCCCCGCGTACCATTTTTAAAGCTCTATCTCTGATTGTTTTTGCAGCACCTATATCGGCGTGTTCGTGATAGCCGCATTCAGTACAGATGAATTTTTCTCCATCTCTGCTAGACTTGTCAATATGACCGCAATTCCTGCATTCAATGCTCGAATATTTAGGATTAACTTTAATTACGACTTTTCCTTGCTTCGCAGCTAGATACTCAATCTTTAAAGTTAATTCAGACCAGCCTGCATCAGAAATAGAACGATTTAAACTTTTCTTTCGGGATTGTCCGTTTTTGAGAAATCTTCCCGTTTTTTTATCGATTTTTACGCGACATCGGCGCATCATTCCTGAAACATTCAAATTTTCTAAGGCAATTGCATCAATATTTCGACCGACTATTTTCCGAGCGATTTTCCATTGATATGCTTGACGCTTATCGCTAATTTTTTGATGAAACAACCCGACTTTTTTAGCTGCTTTTTTGCGATTTTTACTACCTTTGACTTTACGACTAACCCGTCTTTGTCTAATCTTCAGGGTACGTTTAGCTTTTTTATTGGTCGCAAATTTAGGATTTTTAATCTGATGTCCGTCAGACAAATGAACTAATTTGGTAATCCCTAGGTCACAGCCAATTATTTTCACAACATCCACCAGAGATTTTGTCAGGTAGTCGGGAATAGACTTGTCCTCAATTCGGATAGATACATACCAGCCATTTTGCCGTTTTCTTACCGCACAAGCCTTAATGGTAAAACCATCGGGGATTGAGCGCGAGTTGTAAAACCGCATCCAACCTAGTTTGGGTAGGTAAATTTTATTACCTTGTATTTTGACTCCCATTACGAAGGTGAAAGAAGTAAAGTTACTCCGATTTTTGAATTTCGGGAATCCTCTACCTTCAAAGAAGTTTTTGTAGGCAATGTCTAAGCGTTTAACATTCTGTTGTAAAACTGTTGAGTCAATGCCACTATACCAAGGTCTAGCTATTTTTAAGTCAGGTAATGCTGTTATTTGAATGTCGCCTGCACTGCGACGGGGGTTCTTAGTCTTACCTGAAGCATCGGTTTTTGAGTCTTTCCAAGGATTTCCGGTTGCACCATTTTTACTGACATAGCAGGTTAATGGGGAAACTTCGCTTTGAGTTCTAATCTCGCAGTAATTTCCTTGGATGAATTGTTGGTTGTAGTGAGTAATTCTGTCGTTGAGACACCAATTGTAGTGGCTTCTTAACATATCTAACCAGCAAGACATTTTTGAGTCTTGTGTTTGATTTGGACGCAGTTTGTAAACATAGTTTTTGAGCAAGATTGAGTTACCTCTTATTTGAAGAGTGAACTGATTTTATTCTAGTCTCAAAACTTACTTTATTCAAGGATTGTCGCAATTCTTAATTTTTCAATGATTTAAATTTTTACGCATTTACTTGACTTAAAGCCGTCCTAAAAATACGGTGTTTTCAACCCATTTTTCTGATAAAAGGTGGACAAAATTGACATCTAGGACTCTGATGAAACTTATAGTTCCTTTATCAATAGCCTTTGCTAATTCTGGGTTTAAGCTACAGAATAATTGGCTGTTGTCAGGTTTTTCGTAAGCTACTTGAACAACATAATACCAGTCCCAAAAGATCGTGCAACAGTAGCGGCAGTAGGTCGATAGATATGAAGTTAATCCAATAATGCAGATTGTAAGCTTGTAAGATGGCAAGAGCATTGTTCGGATCATCATTTTGACTGAATTCCTGCGCTTCTGCAATTGGCTCTCCTTACTTTATGGTGTATAATGCAATAAACAATACATTTACTAGCGTGGACTTTTAGTTGGACTATATATTAGACTTGCCTGGAGTGAAGGTTGAAAGTTGTACTCAAATTGATGGAAAATTTTTATGTTTGACTGAGAATTTTAGGAGAAGGTAAGGTTTGTCATCACTGTCAAAATTATACCGAACAACTGCATCAGAATCGAGCAATCTTAGCAAGAAATTTGCCAGTCTTTGGTCTTCCTGTTTAAAAAAAATTCCACGGCGGCAGTTTTACTGTCCTAATTGCCAACGATATCCCACAGAAACAATACATTTTTTGTATACAAAAAAAGGCATATTTAACGATACGAACAAAATATTTATGAGCGCGTTCAGCAATCGAATATAGAACAGATTGGGCGATAAAAAAACTGAGTTAGGACGAAATAAAAAGAATATTCGAGCGGGTAATTAAGCTAAAAAAAAACTTGGAAGCCAGCGCCGAGCGAATCTCTCTGGATGAAATAAGGTATGCGGAAAGGTCAAGGAAAGTTTGTGACTGTTATTAGTGATATTTCGGAAGGTGATTTGATTGAAATGATTGACTCTCACCGCTCCGAGTAAATCTTTGAAGTCCTCCCGCTCCGAGTAAATCTTTGAAGTCCTTAGGTCACAAGCGATTGAACTTCGCAAACAAGTTGAAGAAGTGGGTGTTGATATGTGGGGACGATTCCCTAAAGTTATCAAACAAGTATTCCCTCTCTTCCCAAATTGTCATTGACCATTTTCATGTCATGAAAGTGGTAAATCGAGATTTAAATAAATTACGTAGAGCAGCAGGTATTACAGATAGATGTAGTAAATATTTATTATTAAGTAAGGGGAGAAGATCTTAATCCAGAGCAGCTTGATATATTAGATTTCAATAGGGTTGACTTAACGCTTTTTGACGAATGTCCGAGATCGATTTTCTAGGCAATACAGGCATTTGTTGAAAGTCAGATTGTTTTTAAGTCAACCGTATTGGATTAGAACAGACATTAAAAAATCAGAATCTTTGAGAATTGCCTATCAGATAAAGGAAGATTTTATCAAAATACATGAAACTAATTTAACTGTCACAAAACTGCAAAAAAACTTCAAAGAATAGCTGAATCATGCACAATTCTTCTTGAAAGAATCTGCGCCACAATTGAGAATAATTTTGACGGTATTTGCAACTACTTTTTTCATCCCACAACCAGTCGAGTGATGTCATACCAATTCACTATGAAGCTGCACGACCTGGGAAGCCTAAAATCCTTTCCGGTAAAGGATCTATTCCATGCAGCTTCATAGAAAAATGGTATCAGGAATTAACAATAAAATTAAGTTGATTATGCGACAATGGTATAGCTTTTCTAACGCAAGATAATTAGAGAAATCGCGTATTAGCTTGTTTCTTGCATTAGATAAAATTATCACCATAAGTTCTGGAGAGCCGCAAACACTCAAGCGCGATCGCCGTGATGATGCCCAACGATAGCAGCGTCAAGGGCAAAGGTTGGAAAAGTTTCAGAGTCTCGGTGAAGCAAGTAGAGCGGGAGACGGGGCTGAATTTCTTGTCGAACATACCCCCTCCGGTTCAGCAAGTCATTGAGAGCAAAGTTGACAGCCAATAACCCCAGCTTATGACCCCCATCAGTTAAGCTGTCGTTACAGGCCTTTACAAACCTTAACGATACCGTTAATAATAGAGACATCATCCGAACATTGAAAAACCAATAGCAATCATAAACACATGACGGCAACCTTACAGCAGCGCGAAAGCGCCAATATCTGGTCGCAGTTTTGCAACTGGGTCACCAGCACCGACAACCGCATTTATGTAGGTTGGTTCGGAGTCTTGATGATTCCTACCTTGCTAACTGCAACAATC
>NZ_JAEQCI010000247.1:0-1956 GCF_020738565.1 Microcoleus sp. PH2017_12_PCY_D_A
CTGCCGATTTCTTTGGGGACATCTCAACTCCTACTGAGATTTACGTCCTCATTATTATACATGATTTGTGATTTACAATTCATTGGCGATCGCTATATATATAGATCATTGCCTTACAAACACAAAAATCTATTTCCATTATGCCAAATCGTGCGTCAATTCTCAAACAACAATTTTTGCAGAGCATTGCCTTGCCTTGGGAGGAGCTGCTACCAGAGTCTAAAGTCCAAGAACTTCTGGCAAACGAGAACGTGACATATTACAGCAGCGTCTACACACCGATAGTCACTTTATGGGCGATGGTATCGCAGGTACTCGATCCCGACAAAAGTTTGAGTCAAGCAGTGAAGCGGATGATCGTGTGGCTGAGTGCGGCCGGAGTCAAACCTCCTTCCTCAGACACAGGGGCTTACAGTAAAGCTCGCCAACGACTACCCGAAAGACTCGTTCAACAGTTAGTACCCGTAGTAGCAGAGGCGCTAGAAAAGCAAGTTCCCACAGAACAACAATGGTGTGGACGACGGGTGCGGGTACTAGACGGAACAACCGTGTTGATGAGCGATACCCCGGCTAATCAAGCCGAGTATCCGCAACATACCAATCAAAAAACTGGGTGTGGATTTCCCATCGCTAAAATAGTGGTACTCTTTTCATTGCTGACTGGGGCTGTTGTATCTGCTGGTATTGCTTCGTTGACGACCAGTGAAATTGTGATGAGTCGTCTGCTTTATGGAAATTTACTTCCCGACGATGTGATATTGGCAGATCGAGCTTATGGCAATTATCTAGATTTAGTTTTGGTAAAACAGCAAGGAGCAGATGCTGTTTTCCGTAAAAATCATCTTCGTAAAACGGACTTTCGACGGGGAAAAAAGTTTGGAATTGGCGACCATCAAGTTGTCTGGGATAAGCCCCAGCAGTGTCCTAAACACATGAGTAATGAGGAATTTGAGGCATTGCCCTCTAATTTCATCGTTCGGGAAGTCTGAAGAGCGTATTCAACGCCGTGGCTTCAGAGCTGAGCGTATTATCGTAGTCACAACATTGATGGATGCCCAACGATATACGGTTCAAAAATTAACTTGTTTATATGGGCTACGTTGGTCGGCCGCTGAAGTCAATTTACGCTATCTTAAAACAACGTTGAAAATGGAGATGTTAACATCTAAAACTCCGGTGATGGTGAGAAAAGAAATCTGGACACACAAATTCGCTTACACTTTATTGCGTACCATTATGTGGCAGGCTGTATCTTCGTCAGAACATACAGTTTTTCAACTCTCATTCCAATCTACGAGGCAGCAATTTAATCTGTTATTGACGGTGTTAGCAACTACAGTCAAACGCCACCTGCGACAATGGCATCAATTGCTGTTGGATCAGGTGGCAACTAATCTGCTTACGATTCGACCCGATCGTTCCGAACCTAGAGTTTTGAAATGTAGACCGAAGCCGTATCCTCGAATGCAGGAACCTCGCTCTATCTTAAAAGGTAAACAGCCTAAGTGATTGAGACTTTTTCAGTGCCATTGGACTTAAGTCCGCTCTTATTCTGCGGACTTAAGTCCGCTCTTATTCTGCAGTTCGTAGTGCGGACTTAAGTCCGCTCTTATTCTGCGGACTTAAGTCCGCACTACGAACGAATAATCAGATTGTAGTCAATCGATAGGATAGGATATTATACCAATTTTAAAAAAGAATGCAACAGTATTCTTGTTCCCCCCCTTGGAAAGGGGGGGCTAGGGGGGGTCGAAGAGTGTTGCACGATTTTAGAAAAATGGTATTACTCAATAAATTCACGGTACATTTTTATTGTTCGTGGGGGCGGGTTTACAATATTATTCATTTTTATCATAAATTATTGGTGAACCCGCCCCTTGTATCTTAAAAGAGTGAGGACGGTCGATCGCCACATCAATCAGGCGATCGCCACATCAATCAGGCGATCGCCACATC